>CAYFRQ010000058.1:0-9331 GCA_964345615.1 uncultured Actinomyces sp.
GGCCAACACCAGGTGAGTGACGCGATGGCCATGGTGGATCAGGCTCGTGATGAGGACGTCGCAATCATTTTTGGGACCCGCTTCCTAGGTGACTCCTCACCTGTTGGGTGGTCGAAGAAGGCAGTGCTGAAGACCGCAGCTGCAGTGACGCGGTTCAAGACAGGGCTGGAACTAACCGACGCTCACAACGGACTTCGACTGCTACGCAAAGATGCCGCGGAGAAGATCCAGCTTCAACAAAACAGAATGGCGCATGCTTCCGAAATCGTCCATCAGCTGGCCCAGACTGGACTTCCCTGGGTTGAACGGCCCGTGACAATTGATTACACCGAATACTCGAAGGCTAAGGGGCAGTCTCTACTGAACTCGGTGAACATCCTTGTGGACCTGGTGATGGGGTAGGCATGGCAAGCTATTGGCTGATCAAAGCAATCCTGATCATCTCACTGGTAGTGGTCAGCTACTTCCTGGTGCGACCCGTGAAGAGCGATTCGTCACTCGCAAGACGTCGCATCGTAATGCTCCTGATCCTGTTAGCCGCAATCTTCGCCATCATTTTCCCCGGCCTCTTCAACGAGTTCGCTCGCTCCATTGGCGTCATGTCAGGCACGAACCTACTGGTCTACCTAATGGTGATCGTGATCCTGGCTCAAATGGCCAGCAACTACCGCAAAGACGCGCAATCCCAACAAAAACTCACCGTGCTAGCCCGCAAAATCGCATTGCTTGAAGCGGAGCGCTCCGCCGAAGTTAGTGTCGGCCCGTCTACAGAAAGCGTCGACGCCCCCGCAGAAAGCACGGGGCCTGAAACGCGAGCCCCAGAAGAATGCTTAGAAAACAAAAGAGAATCCGTAGAAGACTAGTCGCGCCAGCAGGTAGCGACTTTCACCACTAGTCCCAATACGCGTGTTATAAGGGACGTAGAATCGGGCACTGATGGACGAAAACGCAAGCGAAATCAAGGCTGGGCACCCCCCGGCCCACTCTTCTACGCCAATGCGGCCAAGACAGTGGCTGGTGGCGACACTAGCCGCGCTACTGGGCGTTGGGCTCTTTGCGGGCACAGCAGGCGCAATCCTCTACGACGATCTGCACTCGAAAGTTCAGGCCTCCGTTGTCGACACCTCGCACCTGAAGGCACCGGAACCTCAAAGCGAAGAAGAGCCGGAAGAGGTTGCCCCCGAGGACAGTTTTGCCGGCAGGCCAGTCAACATCTTGGTCATGGGGAGCGACGCAAGGGTTGGGCAAGGCGACGGGGTCGTAGCTCCGGAAGATGACGACGAAAGCATGCGCTCCGACACGACGCTCGTCGTGCACGTCCCTGCCGACCGACAGTCTTTGACCGTTGTCTCCATCCCGCGTGACATCTGGATGTACCTGCCCGAATGCCAGCGCAGCGACGGGTCTGTTAGCTATGAACAGTGGGGTCAGTTCAACTGGGCCTTCTCATACGGCTCTGGCGGGACCACCGAAGACGTGGCAGGCGCGGTCAACTGCACTGAGAAGACTGTGGAGCAGATGACCGGCCTCAACCTGGATGCCTTCGCGCTCTTCGACTTCGACGGGTTTGGGTCCATGGTGCAAGCTTTAGGCGGAGTGGAGATCTGCCTTGAAGAAGAGCTCACCGACAGCGACTACCTGCATATGACCTTCGAAGAAGGGTGCCAGGTCATGGACCCCGTTACCGCGACGCAGTATGCGCGCGTGCGCCACGTCGGCGACGGCTCTGACATGGGCAGGATCCAACGCCAACAAGGCTTGATCTCAGCGATGATGAAACAGGCCTTGAACTCCAACATCCTTACTGATCTCCCATCCCTCTACCAGTTCGTGACCGCGACGCTTGCGACCACGATCCTTTCCCCCTCCCTGGGTAGCGTGAACACTGACGTCGGGCTTGCGAACTCCATCAAAGACGTTCCAATCGAGAACATTCGGTTTACGACCATGCCGGTCCTGACAACAGACTTCAACGCCAACCGGCTGATGCCGAAAGAACCACTCAATGCTGAACTGTGGGAAGCCCTGAAGACAGATGGGCCACTCCCCGAAGGCCTGGTCTATCAGAACCTAGAAGGCGAGTACTTCACGATCGGGCCAGACGGTGAATCAATCCCAGGCGGTAGTCCCCGTACGGATGACGAAATCGGCCACTTCGAAGGCTGGATACCGAACCAGTAGGACCGACAGGCCGCGGCACCACAGCGCTACAGCGGGCCGCAGCTGATTAGATAGCATCATGCCCGAACAGAGCCCACCCCCCTCTTTTGAACCGCAGACAGGGCGCGTTCGGCCAACCCGACCAAGATCTTCCGACCAGGCCCAGCCGGCTCCTAAAGGTTCCTCGGAAGCTGATGCCCGTCCCCCTGCGAACGGCGGGCGCGTCAGCATCATGGGGCGGGACGAAGCTGCGTCTCCCCGAGGCAACAGCGGCCCCGAGTTGCGGGCAGACGTGAATCCCGCACCTGCAGGCGGCGCGATGCCGCCTGCGTTCGCACCACGAAACAGGCGGAGACCAAACGGTTCTGCCAGCGACGCTGAAACTTCCCGCCCTCGGGTGCGTAGGGCTCCCACCACGCCAGTCAGAGGGCAGGCTCAGCTCAAAGCGCAGTCAGGACGCTCCCCCGTATCAAGACCACCCAAACCACCTAGACCTCCCCGCCCACGTAAGAAACGGCGGGTGCTAAGAACGCTAGTGACGTTGTTACTAGTGGCGGTGGTGGCATGGCCGGTGGGTCTGATGTTCTACATCGACCGTTCCCTGCACCGCATCGACGCGGGTACCGGCCCGAACACTGAAGGCACAACCTATCTGTTTGCGGGTTCAGACTCACGGGACGGCTGGAACGAAGAGGACCCCACCGAAGGTGAACGCTCCGACTCAGCGATCCTGATCCACAAGGCAAAAAACGGCCAAGTGTCCATGGTGTCAATCCCAAGAGATGCCTACGTCGACCTGCCCGGCTACGGAATGAACAAGTTCAACACCGCTTTCGCCTGGGGCGGCCCGACCCTCATGGTCCAGACGGCGGAGCAGCTCACCGGTCTATCAGTCGATCACTACGTCCAAATCGGGATGGCCGGCGTCAGCGAAATCGTGAATGCGCTGGGTGGAGTGGAACTCTGCTGGGACTACGACGTGTCCGACCCCTACTCCGGCATGGAATGGGTGGCGGGCTGCCACGAAGCAAACGGCGAAGAAGCCCTAGCCTTCTCCCGCATGCGCTATGAAGACCCCACCGGGGACCTAGGCCGCACCTTGCGCCAACGCCAAGTCCTAGGCGCTATCTCTAGCAAAGCCCTCTCTCCGAAAACCCTTCTGAACCCCTCCGAACAGCTCCGGTTGGGTGAAGCCGGCGCAGAAGCGCTCACGGTCGGAGAGCACACGCACGTCTGGGACATCGGGCTCCTGCTGCTGGCAATGCGGAACGCAACAGAAGCGGGACTGGTTGGCGCTCCCCCGATCTCAAACCCCAGCCTCATGACCGACGTTGGTTCAGTCATGACCCTGGACGAAGCCCGAGCCCCGGAATTCTTCCGGAAAATGCGTGAAGGTCAGCTGACCCCAGACGACTTCGCAGTGACCTACTGACCGGGTCTTCTCCCGGTTTCAGTCGGCACTCAATGCTTTCCTGCTGAGTCAGTCAAGAGCAACGCATTCCGAACCCCATGAGGGACTCGCCTGCGTAGGGTCTGCTGCTTGAGGCTCAGGCCTCCGGGACTTCCCATGAGCTGCAACGTGACTAGGCCAAGCCTAGCCCTCGGGAACCTCAATCGGGTTCGGTCCGGCTTGCCTGGCCTCCCAAGCCGAAGCTACGATGTCGTCAAGCTCAAGTTCGGCCTTCCAGCCCAGCTTCGATTCGATCGCGTCACAGTTCGCAACCAGAGCTGCGGGGTCACCGGCGCGGCGAGGTCCAACCTTAGACGGGAAGTCGTAGCCGGAAACGTCGCGGATCCCATCAAGGACCTCAAACACCGAGCTTCCCTTACCCGTTCCAACGTTCAGCGCCTGGTTCTTCACGCTGCCGTCACGCAACCCGTCAAGGGCGTACAGGTGGGCCTTCGCAAGGTCCATTACGTGGATGTAGTCGCGGATGCAGCTTCCGTCAGGAGTCGGGTAGTCATCACCGAACACCACGGGTTCTTGCCCTGATGCGAGTGCCGCAAGCGCGATGGGAATCAGGTTCATGGTTGCGGTGTCAGCAAGGTCCTGCCAGCCGGCACCTGCCGCGTTGAAATAGCGCAGGGCAATGTAGTTCAGGTCAAAGGCCGTGTTTGCGTCGGCCAGCATCTGCTCGCCAATCAGCTTCGTCTGACCGTAGGGGTTGATCGGGTTCTTCGGGTCGTCCTCAGCAATGACCTCAACGTCTGGCATTCCGTAGACCGCGGCGGAAGAGGAGAAGACGATGTTCTTCACGCCCGCGTCGTGCATTGCTTCGATAAGGTTCGCCATGCCACCAACGTTTTGGCGGTAGTAGAGGGCGGGGCGCTGAACGGACTCGCCAACCTGCTTCTTCGCAGCGAAGTGAATGACCGCGTCGACGTCCTCGTCAATCATGGTCTCAGAAAGGATTGGAAGGGCCTCATCCGACGCAATGTCGACCTGGACTAGCTTCGCGTCCCCGATGCGGGAGGGATCCCCACTAGAAAGGTCGTCAACAACGATGACCTTCTCTCCGCGTTCCTGCAACAACCTGACAACGTGTGAGCCGATGTAGCCGGCTCCGCCTGTAACCAATGTGCTCATGTTCACACCCTACGCCGCGCCGCGGGTGCTTGGTCCCACTGAACGCTAAGTGGGCGGAAAACTCAAGTGAATTAGAAGCGGCTACTTCGCCTTCCAACCGAGACCAAAGGAGCTTGTGGCATCACTAGGTCCGGGTTGAAGTTCGCGGGGATCGCGGACAGCGACAGGGTGAAAACGGGAGGGGCCGCCTTCGATAGTTCCAGGCGAGCCCCCATGCTTTCAGCCAAGTCTTTCGCAAGGGCGAGCCCGATACCCGAAGAACCGTGACCCGAATACCCCATCTCGAAAATGTCCTCTTCGATCTCCGCAGCTACGCCCGTTCCCTGGTCCGAAACGTCGATCAGGATTCCGCGGGAGGAACCAGATCGGCGCGCCTTCACAACTGTTTCACCGTCGCCGTAGCGCAGTGAGTTCTCAAGCAGGATGGCTAGAATCTGAGTCAGCTTGCCTTCTTCAGCCAAAACCAACTGGGCAGCCTCATCCACGAACACAAGGGATCTGCCCGCAGCTTCGTACTGGGGTTCCCACTCTTCCAACTCAGTGTTGAAGACCTCCAGGATCTGTACGACCTCGGTGTCGCTGCCGGCGCGGCGCGAAGCATCAAGCAGGTCGTTGACGACGGTGGTCAGACGCTCAACTTGGCCCAGGCAAGCCTCAGCCTCAGCCTTCACAGCCGGGTCCTCAGCAATGTACTCGATCTCTTCAAGCCGCATTGACAGGGCAGTGAGTGGCGTTCGAAGCTGGTGGCTTGCATCAGCTGAGCGTTGACGCTCGGCAGCTAATCGCCGCGCCATGCGCTCCCCTGTTCGCGCCAGCTCGTCTTGAACCAAGTCGATCTCTTCAATGCCCGACGCTTTAACTTGGGCGCGGACCTGGCCGGACCCAATCTGCTCTGCCTGAGCCGCAAGATAAATCAGGGGAGCCGAAAGTCTGCGTGAAAGCAACCTCGCTAGAAACCAGCCCAGCGCCAATGAGAAAAGGACTCCGGTAAGCAGTGCTGCCTCAGCCAGAATGATTCTTTGCACGGTGGGTCTGGAAGAAACGTCCACGGTGACTGCTGTGCCATTTGAAGACACGTAGGTGCTGGTCAGCACGGTGCCGCTGGGTTCCTCACCCGCAATCAGGTAGTAGCGTCCAGGGATCCGCACCTTTATGTACGCTTCGGGTTCGCTTTCCATCGGCCGGGTCCAGGCCCTGACCAGTGACTGCGTCACAAACTCTGTTTCAGACAGGCGCCGGTCCACGGCACGCGCCACCGTAGTTGCACGCGTATCAACCCCGGTTTGAGCGCTTGTGTAAACGAAGCTACCCGCGATGAACGCAGCAGGAACCCCCAACACCAAAATCACGGCAACAACCGCGGTAAGGATCATCCTGGTGGCACGCCGGCGCATCCCCTACCTCCTAGCGGCCAAGGCAGACCTATTCTTCGAAACGGAAACCCAGTCCGCGAACAGTGCTGATGTAGCGGGGGTCCGCAGCGTTGTCACCAAGCTTGCGACGGAGCCAAGAAACGTGCATGTCCAGCGTCTTGGTAGAACCCTGTGGATCCTGCCCCCAGACCTCACGCATCAGTTCGTCACGCGGGACCATCTGGCCTGAGTGCTTTACCAAGGTCTTCAACAGGTCAAACTCGCGAGCTGTCAGGGCCAACTCACGTTGGCCAACAAAGACACGGTGCGCGGGGACATCGATGACGACGTCTTGAGCGCGGAGCTCGCCATCACTTTCGCCTGAACCACGCCGAAGCAACGCGCGAATGCGTGCCAGGAGTTCTGCAAGCCTGAACGGCTTTGTCACGTAGTCATCGGCCCCGGCGTCAAGACCGATCACCATGTCGGCCTCATCCGTTCGAGCCGTGAGAATCAGGATCGGGATATCTAGGCCTCGATTCCTGATTTCGCGTGCGACGTCTAGGCCATCCATGTCGGGTAGACCCAAGTCCAAAACGACCAGGTCCGCGTCCGCAACTTCGCTAAGGCCGCCCTGGGCGGTGCCGTGATTCCGGACCTCATACCCCTCCCTACCAAAAGCCCTGGCAAGGGGTTCCGAGATCGCCGGATCATCTTCAATAAGTAGTACCTTCGTCATGTACCCAGAGTACCGACCTTGAGAGTCCTTTGCATTCTTCTTTGCGAAGTGTTGAGGCTACCAGTTGTTCCCTGCACTGTCAGTCGATCTTTGAGATGGTGAACGGGCGGACTCTGCCGAAGCCGTGTAGCTCGACTGACGGGGCGTCGTTCACCCTGTATTGGTTCCGTAGCGGGGATGAGGCCACGGCCGCCGCCGTTGGGGCATCCGTCAGGATCTTTCCTGTCGGCGCGATATCAACGAGTCGGGCAGCCAGGTTGACCGGTGGTCCAAACACGTCCCCCGATCTCGAGAAAACGTCCCCAAGGATCATAGAGGCCCGTACCGGCAACATATCCGGCGTAGCGTCAAGCGTCTCAATGAGCGAGGTAACTACGTTTAGGCCGCTCTCTAGATCGTCCGCAATGAAGAACACGGAGTCCCCGATCATCTTCACGACCCGACCCCCATTTTGAGTGACAACACTGCGGCACAGGTACTCAAAGCGCTCTACTAAGTCGACCATCTGGCCACCAAGCCAGGAAGAAGTCGCCGTGTAAGACACCATGTCGACGAAGCCCAGAACGCGGGTTAGTGGGAAACGCCGCTTCGAGTGGCTGGCGTCGCGGGTCGCGAGTTCTTTCGTGACCCGTTCGATGAGTGCGTACATTTGGCGTCGCCAGGCGTAGACCATCTGCACTTCCAGTGCGTCAGCGATGTGGCGCATTTCGTCGATGGCGACAACGCGGGCGGAAGAATCATCAATCCCGTAGCGACGCTCAGCATCTTCGACCAGTGCTTCAAGCTCCCAAAGAGCCAGGCGGTCAGCAATGTGAGACTGAGCGCGGGTCAGCGCTGCGATTGTCGAGTCTGAAATCCCCAGACCCGCAAGCGACTCCCCCCAATAACGCAAGGCATGTACGTCCCATTCGGTGAAGACAAGTTCGTCCGGGTCCACCGGGCTGAACCCCATCTCAAGCCAATAGCGCTCAACAACCCCCAGTGGGACACCGAGTTTTTCAGCTACGTCCCGTTCAGAAAGGGTCTCGGGACCTCCAAGCAACAGGTCGCGGTACCGGTGCAAAGTTTGGGGTTGGACGCTTGGGACTTCGTCTTCGGGCGCAGCTGAAAGCTCAGCTGCCAGCGCAGCTGAGTCTGAATCATTTTCGGGGGATGTGGCGCGAGTCACCAGTACACTCTAGCCCCTTAGTGAGCTAAACCAAAGGGAGCGCTCTGCTGAGAGCCCAGCCAGAGCCCGTTAGACCCACGCAGACCCTGCTAACCCAAGGTAAAAGAGCAAAGGGGGGAATATCCTGGGGCCATGACGAACAATCCCATCCCACCTGTTCCGACACAGCCAGAGACGCGAAAGTGGTCCGAACTGGACCAGCTCTGCGACCAGTACATGCTGGACGTCGCAAAGCTCGACCCCATTGCAGCCACGGACTGGGGCTTGCCGGGCGACCAGGCCGCACTACCTGACCTGTCCCCTGCAGGACTCAAAGAACTAGCCGAACTGCAGGCGGGACTCCTGGTCAAGCTGAAGACAGTCCCGCTGGTTGACGATGTCGACCACGTAACCGCCGTAGCCCTCAAAGACCGTCTGGGACTAGAACTGGAACTGTTCGAAAGCGGAGAAAAGTACGCGGAACTGAACAACCTGGCGTCCCCGATACAGCAGGTTCGCGACATCTTTTCTCTAATGCCCACTGAAACCGTGGAAGACTGGAAGAACATTCTGGGCAGACTCCGCGCCATCCCCCGCGCACTAGAGGGTTACAAAGAATCTTTGGCACTGGGAGCTGAGATGGCTGTGGTGGCCACTAAACGCCAGGTTCACATCGGGATGGAACAGTGCAGGAAGCTGGGACGTGCCGGTGGCTACTTTGCAGACCTGATCCGCACGTGCCCACTTGATATTGCTCACCTGGTAGGGGAAAGAGACCTACACAAAGCTGCGAAGGAAGCCGCGAACGCCTACCACTCATTGGGAATGTGGTTGCGAGCGAACCTGCTTCGACAAGCCCCTACCCAGGACGCTGTTGGCGAGAAACGCTACAAGCTGTTCTCTGCCATGTTCGTCGGCGCGAAGGTGGACTTGGATGAGACCTATCACTGGGGGCTTCAGGAACTGGCCCGGATTAAGGACGCGCAACGCCAGATCGCGGAACAGCTGTATGGTCCTGGCACCACCGTCCGGGAGTGCTTCAACAGGCTGGAAGCGGACCCGGCGCGCCAGGTGCATGGGAAGCCGGCATTGAAGAAGTGGTTGCAGGACACTGCCGACCAAGCCATCGCGGAACTCAACGGGACCCAGTTCGACATTGCCCCTCCACTACAGACCATTGAATGCATGATCGCCCCGTCAGACGAAGGCGGAATCTGGTACACGGCTCCCTCGGCCGACTTTTCCAGGCCGGGACGCATGTGGTGGTCCGTGCCAAAAGGGAACGACGTCTTCCATGTCTGGCAGGAACGCACCACGGTCTTCCACGAAGGCGTACCGGGCCACCA
>CAYFRQ010000059.1:0-9281 GCA_964345615.1 uncultured Actinomyces sp.
CACGTTGGGCCCGATCGGTGGAGGGGATGGAACTTCGATGAAGGCGGCTCGAAACGGCTCCCCTGCCGCACTTTTGCCGTCTAGCTCTTGTCGGCTCACCCGTCCGCCTCGGTCCGCCCAAGTTTTCGCCATCAACCAGGTTAGGCAAGAAAACACCGCTTCGACAAACGCAGCTTGGTGACGACGCTGAAAGAGGCGCGGCTGGCGCTGGCAAAAGACGTTTTGCTGTAGCAGTTGTAGATAGGCGACTACCCGATGGGGATGGGACCGAACTGGTCGCTTGGCTACGCAGGCGAGGAGACGAAACCCCGATACTAATGCTCACCGCTCTCGGAGAAACCCTAGACAAGGTGGAAGGGCTTGATGCGGGAGCTAACGATTACCTGGTAAAACCATTCGAGTTCCTGGAACTGGAAGCCAGGCTCCGCACTCACCCGGGACTACACGCGAAGAGCCGACAGGGTCCCCTCGGTTTCGTCAATCCTGCACAGCCTGAAGCTCGCGCCTGAGCATGCGGGAGCGCAAAGCTAGGTGGACCTCTAAACGTCTCGCTCCGACATCCCAGCCTTCACCCAGCAGCGAGGTGATCCGCTGCAAACGCTGGCGAAGAGTGTTCGGGTGGATCATCAGTCGGTCAGCGACTGAGGTGATCCCCTGTCCGAACTCCATCCACGTCCAAGCCGTTCGAACCAAGTCGGCGCCACTGTCGGCGTCGTGCTCTATCAGTGCAAGAGCTGGAGCTTCCACTCCGTAGGGGAGCTCGCCGCGAGACTCCGCCTCAAGGAGCGCGCCAACAAGCCCCAAGGAATCAGCGTCAAGGATGCTTCCGCCCAGCAGTCGCAACGTGGCAAGGGCGATCTCTGAGCTTCGGTGAGCGCGAGGCAGCTCGTCGAGTCGCTCCACGCGGGCGGTGGCAATCCTTGGATGCACCCCGCCCTTGGCCAAGATCGTCTTCATCGACTGTGCGAAGGAGTCCTTCTGCTGGTGGATCAGACACAGATGGGCACCATGAGGAGCGACTAGTACAGGGCCCGGAATAGTTCGCCGCGCTGCGGCTACCAAGGCCTGACTGTCACCGTTCGAGGCGATCGACACCAACCAAGATGTCTTACCCGCGTCAATCCCAATATCGCTGAGTCGCCTAATAGTTGAACTGTCCAGCTGCAGTCGGCCCTCGGACAGGCCATGGAAGAGCTCCAGTTGGGAACGCGTTTCAGCGGCAGCCTCTATCTGGTCCATCAGCAAAGCCATCGCGAGGTTGAGCGCTGCTCGCTCCAGTGTTGCCCGACTGTCAGCGGGGACCATGCCCTGCACGACCAGCCAGGCAAAGTGGCGGTCCCCCACGGAGACCGGGGCAACCGTGGCGGTCTCGCCATCGATGGTCACTGGAGCGGGGAGGCGCGCCTCAGCAATGCTTTCGAGAGCGGCAGTCAGCACAGGGTCGTTTGGCACGTCGCGGGGGAAAAGCATGGACACAGGGCTGCCGTAGACGGAAGAGACCAAAGCAAGGATCGGTTCCGTCCCTGCTCGTTGAACAACGATGTCCGACATGCGCCGGTCAAGGTCAAGTGCCGTCTCTAGGGTTCGGACCCGCTGTGAGACGGCAGCTGTGTGTTCATCGAGGTCTTCGAGCGCCGAGGTCACGCGAGCTAGCCGAACGGCGTGGTCAATGGCGACAGCAGCTTGCCGAGCGACCATGTCGACGATCTCAACGGTTTCCGGCGGGTACTCAACGGGCTCACGGTCGGCTATGAGAAGAGCGCCTCGAACCCTCCCGTACACAATCATTGGCACTCCCAGGATCGACTTGACTCCTTCAAGTGCAACGATCCGGTCAATGTGGGACAGGTGAACCAGGTTCGCGTCGCTAAGGTAGTCCGCGGTAGACACTATGGAAAGACCCGTGGCTGCCTTACCCAGGACGCCGGTCCCAAGTGGCATCCGGATAGCCTTGTATTCCTCACTTCGAACCCCATCCGACTTGCGAATGAAGGTCTCGCCAACCTCGTGGTCGTTCAGGCTCAAGTAGGACATGTCAGACCCAGTCATGACCCGGGTTCTCTGGACTATTGCCGCAAGAACCTCCTCTAGATCGGGAGTTGCGGCGATGTCCGATGCAGTGTCGTAAAGCGCGCCCAGTAGCCACTGCAGACGAACCCGTTCGCCTCGTTCTGCTGCGAGCTCGCTTCGTAGGTCCTTCGAAGAATCGGTCTCCGACGTCATCGACTCCCCCTAGTGTTCAAACACTACACTTCCAGGAGCTCAGTACGTGCAAAACTGACATTGCTGGGCCGTAGGTCCCGTTCGTAAGGTGAGGTGACCCTTCCAAAGATGAGAGGTGCACCATGTCCGACATGAAACTCCACATCCTGTCTACCGGCGTCATGGAGGCCGACCACACCTGGCTGATTCTGGAGCCGAACAAGACCATCACTAGTCGCGCTGATAAGAACAAACCTGCTGTCTGGGCGGAAGTCCCCACGCACGCAGCGCTCATAGAAACGCCTGAGGCGCGGATCCTTTGGGACACCGGCGTTCCGCGAGACTGGGAAAAACGCTGGGCGCCCACTGGTTTCCACGACTTTTTCCCAGTCCAGGAGGACGAAGACGGGCCGGGTTACCTTGACAACGCCTTGGCTTCGCTAGAACTGACTCCGGACGACATTGACATCCTGATCCTGAGTCACCTCCACTTTGACCACGCCGCAAACGCGAAAGCGTTCGACAACGGCCACACCCGCATCCTGGTTCAAGCAGACGAACTTGAGGGCGTCAAAACCATTGAGGGCTACTCCCAAGGAGCTCACATAGTCTCCGATTTCGAAGGGCTTCCAATGGAGGCGGTTCACGGAGACCAAGAGATTGTCCCCGGCGTTTCTGTCATCTCAACTCCGGGCCACACCTGGGGAACCATGAGTCTGATGGTGGATCTTCCCGATTCCGGTCCCAAGATTTTCACCTCGGACGCCGTGTATCTTAGCGCCAGTTACGGGCCTCCCGCGATCGGCGCAGGGATCGTATGGGATTCAGTTGGCTGGCTGGAATCTGTAGAGAAACTACGCCGCATTCAGGAAGAGACCGGTGCAGAACTTATCTTCGGTCACGACCCCGAACAGCGGAAAACTCTGAAGATCGCTCCCGACGGCTACTACACCTGAGGCTTCCATGATTCTCTACCGTTTCCGTTGCCGCGCGGGCCACGAATTCGAGCAATTCGTCCCCTCGATGGACTCCGAGAACCCTCCTTGCGAATGCGGTGAGGCCACGAACCGCAAGCCGGGAAGCCCACGGCTGATTGGAGTAGCGAGCCCCGGCCCCTCCCGCGACGAGATGCCAAACAGTTGGCGGGGAACGGGCCGGGGAGACCCGGAGACCATCCGCCACTGGCACTCGAAAATGAAGGCAAGAGAAACGCTCGAGGAGAAGTATCCAGAGCTAGCCGGAGATCGCCGTCCCGTGCTCGCGCACGAGGGGAGCTTCGAAAGTAAGCCGTTACGGGCCGGCGACAGCCTTGCTGCCAAGGTCTCAGCAGCAACCTTCCAAAGACAAGACTCGGTCAAGAAAACCGACCCGAAACCAGCAGGAAAGGAAGACAAGCCATGAAAATTAAGGGCGCGGTCCTTGAAGAAATCGGTCGGCAAAAACCTTATGCCAGTTCCACCCCAATCTCGATAAGCGAAGTCGAGCTAGACCCGCCTGGGCCCGGTGAAATCCTGGTACGTATGGAGGCCGCTGGTCTCTGTCACTCCGACCTCTCGGTGGTCGATGGAAACCGACCTCGGCCTGTCCCAATGCTCCTGGGCCACGAATCTGCAGGAATTGTGGAAGAACTAGGCGAGGGCGTCGACGACGTCAACATTGGCGACCGCGTAGTGATGTGTTTCCTGCCCAGGTGCGAAGAGTGCGCGAACTGCGGTGAGGACGGACGCTTGCCTTGCACTCCCGGTTCAGCGGCCAACAACGCGGGCGTGCTCATGGGCGACAGAATCCTGTTGCACCGCGAAGAAGACGGAGAGACCGAGGACGTGTTCCACCACCTTGGGGTATCCGGGTTCGCGACCCACGCAGTTGTGAACCGAGCCTCGGCAGTCCCCGTCGGCAACGACGTCCCGCCGGAGGTCGCGGCTGTCCTCGGATGCGCGGTTCTCACGGGAGGCGGCGCAGTCCTCAACGCAGCCGCACCCAAAGATGGGGACTCCATAATGATTGTCGGCCTTGGCGGTGTAGGAATGGCTGCGCTGCTAACAGCCATCAGCCTCGGGAAAGGTGAGGTTATCGCGGTTGATTCACTACAGTCGAAACTGGACCTCGCCCGCGAATGGGGGGCCACGGCGGCCTACACGCCCGAAGAAGTCGCGGACCTAGGCATAACTGCTACCCACGTGGTCGAGTGTGCTGGACATCCGCGAGCCTTCGAAACCGCCTTCAAAGCTACCAAGGTCGGGGGTCGAACCGTCACCATCGGCCTTCCCGCACCGGACGCAGTAGCTGAGATCAGCCCCCTCACCATCACGGCTGAAGCACGGAACATCATCGGGTCCTACTTGGGCTCGGCAGTTCCGGCGCGTGACATCCCCAAGTACGCGCAGATGTGGCGTGAAGGAACGCTCCCTGTCGAGAAGCTGATTTCTTCGAAGATCCGTCTCGAGGAAATCAACGAAGCCATGGACACGCTGGCCGCCGGCGAGGCGATTCGCCAAGTCATCGTCTTCGACGACCCGGAAGGAGAGTGACTGTGGCTATCGACCAGAAAGAAGTCTTGGATAAAGTCCCCCACGGCCAGTTCATTGCAGGGCAGTTCGTCCAGACCGAGAAGAACTTTCCCGTGAAGAACCCCGCGACCGATGAGGTCCTCGTGGAGGTCAGTGACGGATCTGCGGCTGAAGCTCAGGCTGCTCTGGACGCCGCTTGCGAAGCCGAACCCGCCTGGGCGGCAACTCCTCCCCGCGACCGCGCCGAAATACTGCGTCGGACCTTCGACCTAATCATCGAGAGGAAGGACGTCTTCGCCGCGTTGATGGCACTCGAGATGGGCAAGCCGCTGGCAGAGGCCTATGGAGAAGTCGCCTACGGAGCCGAGTACGTCCGCTGGTTCTCTGAGGAAGCCTGCCGGATCGAGGGGCGGTGGGCGCTCGCGCCCGCCGGTGGCAGCAGGCTCGTAACCATGAAACAGCCGGTGGGGCCCGTTTACGCGATCACGCCGTGGAACTTCCCGCTGGCGATGGCCACCCGCAAGATCGCACCCGCACTGGCGGCGGGCTGCACGGTGGTCATCAAGCCGGCTGGTCTAGCTCCGTTGACGACGTTGTATTTGATGCAGACGTTCGCGGACGCGGGGCTGCCCCCAGGCGTTGTCAACTGCATCGTTACGTCCTCTTCATCGGAGGCTTCCGCACCGATCTTCGCGGACCCTAGGCTACGCAAGCTAACCTTCACCGGTTCGACCGAGGTTGGCGTTCACCTTCTGCAGAACGCTGCTAAGTCAGTGCTGAGGACCTCGATGGAGCTTGGTGGCAACGCCCCGTTCCTGGTTCTGTCTGACGCAGACGTTGACGCGGCAGTAGAAGGAGCGATGATCGCCAAGTTCCGAAACAACGGGGAGGCTTGCACGGCTGCCAACCGCTTCTTCGTTCACACTGACGTGTACGACGAGTTCCGCGAGAAGCTTGTGGCCGCCACCGAGGCACTGGTGGTGGGGCCGGGCTTGCAGGAAGGGACCACGCTTGGTCCCCTAATCGACCAGGAGGCAGTAGAGAAGGTGACGTCTCTTGTTGAGGACGCCGTGGACAAAGGAGGCCGGATCTGTACCGGAGGCGGCCCTATCGCAGGAGCCGGACATTTCTTCGCTCCAACGGTCATTGCGGACACGCCGCGCGATGCCCGCCTAATGGCCGAAGAAATCTTCGGCCCGGTTGCTCCGCTTGTTCGGGTGGACAGTGATGAAGAGGCGATAGAGCTGGCTAACCAGACCGAGTTCGGGCTCATGGGTTACGTGTACTCCAAGAGCATCGAAAAGGGGCTCGCTGCCGTCGAAAAGTTGGAGTCGGGGATGGTTGGCTTGAACACCGGGCTTGTCTCTAACCCTGCTGCCCCGTTTGGGGGCACAAAAATGTCTGGTTTGGGTCGGGAAGGATCTCACGAGGGTATAGACGAATACCTTGAGGTTAAGTACGTCGGAATCCCCACGTAGCTGCAAGACTCGCAGTGGCCGCTGGAGCCCGAACGGCCCCTTGCGGCAGTCAGAGTGACTGGGCGGACTCCAGCCACCAGCTCTACTCATGGCTTCCTAACGACTCCCTCCAAGTAGGCCCTACCCAGCTCCGGGGTGGGGCCTACTTGTCGTTGTTGTCGCACCAGGCCTGCCTGTCTGACTGCAGGCTGAAGAGGCTGGGTTGACGAAGCGGCCGTCTGTGAAGTCTTGGGCGACGTTGGCTCTGTCGTGAGCGAGGCAGGAACGGACGCTATCATCTACCCGCCGGGGGACCACTTTTACCGGCTAACATGTACATGATGAAAACGAGCCCTGAAACTCGTGAAGCCACGCTACAAGTCGCTCGCATGATCGCTGAGCGCATCCACGACGCCAGCTAAGTGCATCGCTCAGGGCAGACAGGCATAGTAGACCGTGCTTGCGTTTAGAGCCCGGCCTCTTTTCAACGACGTAAGGAGCGCAGTGTGAAGAAGCCTCTCATCGTCGCCGCGGCGACCCTCGTCCTTTCACTTGCGGGCTGTGCCTCATCCGAACCTGAGGCGGTCCTCCCCGCTCCCCTTCTGGACCGCGCCGACGGCGAAGAATACACGGGGGTTGCCGCCCTCTCTGTCGCGAGTGACTGCACGGGGACCCTTATCGAAACGGGCGTCGACAGCGCTCCCGCTTACGTCCTCACCAATGGTCACTGTCTGGGGATGGATGGGCGGGGGCCGAACGAAATTCTCACTGAAGAAGAGGGGTACGGGGAAGCAACATTCTTCGCGTTCCACGACACCCCTGAGTCTGAGCGGGTCGTTGTGCCCGTGGCGCAGTTTGAGTTCGCGACGATGTATTCGGTTGACATTGGGGTGTTGCGGCTTGAAGCCACCCTAGGGGAGCTGAAGGCGCAGGGCATTAAAGCTCTTCCGCTCGAACCTGGCAGTGCCAAGCCGGGCACCAAGGTCACGAACATTGCATTCCCGACCGCAGACATTGAAGTCCAGGACTGGGCGCTCCGCCAGGGCAACTGCAAGCTGGGGAAGCAGACTGACGTCATCGAGTTTCGCTGGCTGTGGGAAGGCGAGATCATCAACGACTGCCCCGGTGTCCTTGGTGGTTCATCCGGGTCGCCCCTGATCGTGGACGGCAAAGTTGCCTCAATCATCAACACGACCAGCGGCGGCGTGTCAGCTGAAAGGGGCAAAGCCTGCTACCTGGGTCAACCGTGCCAGCTCAAAGGTGACAGTGTGAAGTTCGCATCGGACACCTCTTATGGGGTGGACCTGACTGGGGTGGAGTCCTGCTTCCCTGATGGGGTCTTTGCCCTGGGTGGGGACTGCTCGCTGCCAACCGACGTCACCGCTGGCGTTTTCGGGGGCGGGACATTCAGTGCCGATGGCACGGACACCGCCGATCAGCCGGCCACGATTTCGCTGACGCCCCCGGGAAGCGAGCCTGTCACGTACCTGGTGAAGACCGGGCTTGCGTCGCCCATGCCCTGTATGGACGAGGGGTTCTTTGACGACGCGGAAGAGTTCACTGTCGCCGCGGGCGACAGCGAGACGATTGGCGTGGCACTGCCCGACAGGGAGGGGTTCGAGTTCGCCTGCGTTGGGTCCCAGGGAGCAGATCCTGCCATCTTGATCTTCAATGTCGATACGACGCCACCTGCCGAGGGCCCCGAGTTGGCGGTGACTCGCTTCGACGACGGAGGCGCCCTAATCGATCCCCTGTTCGATATGCCGGAGATCGTGGATATCCAGTGGTTGACTGGGCCAGCTGACTCGACCGACTGTGCTGACCGGGACCTGTATGTTCCGTACTTCCGCCAGTCCCTGATGGTTAGCGCCAGCGAACTGCCGCTGAGAGTCTGCTCCGTGGGCTTCGACCTGGCCGGCAACGAATCACCGGTCAGTGACCAGGTCGTCACGGCCGAAACTGACTAGCGCTCTCCCCCGCTCGCGCTTTGGCTGCGGGTTGTGGGCCCATCCGTTTGGCCGCGGGTCGCAACCCCTCCGCTTTCGCTGCGGGTTGTAGGCCCATCCGTTTGGCCGCGGGTCGCAACCCCTCCGCTTTGGCTGCGGGTTGTGCACCGCTTTGCTGCGAGTTGGGCCGGTTTCACGGTCACAACTCGCAGCCAAACGGAAGCGTTGTTCACCGCATTTGCATCGACTCGAACAGCATCAGGCCGAAGAGCACGCTGAACGCTGCCAAGAGGCTGAGGTGGGCCCAGGCGTAGTCGCGGATGATCGCAACAAACTCGCGCAGGAACGCAGCGGGAACGTAGTAACGGGCAGTCTTGCCGGGGACGATCACGGCATCCAGTCCAAGTTCGCGGCTCAACAGAGCGGTGCGGAACGTGTGGTAGTCGTTCGTTGCAATAACTAGCGGTGCCCGGCAACTCCTCATGTACGATTCTGCTGCCAAAAATCAGGTTTTCCCGGGTTGTTGTTGATTTTTCCTCTCGGCGAATCGCAGCCTCAGGGATCCCCTGTTCCAAGAGATAGTCAGCCATCGCCGCTGCTTCAGGTCTGTCCTCGTCAGGCCCCTGGCCGCCGCAACAGACCATCACAGGAGGTTCTTTACCCGAGTCTTTGCGCTGGTTGAAGACTTTAACGCCGCGATCCAAACGCGACGCCAACAGTGGCGGAACTTTTCCGTTGAAGATGCGTGAGCCCAGGATCAAAACGGCAGGTGCTTCCGGGTTCTTGTGCCTGATCCTGTAGAGCATCGCGTAGAGGATGAAACTCAAGAACACGAAACCAAAGTATGCGTAAACACCGAAGACGAAAAAGGCGGCACCGCCCAGCCAGATACTCGCGCGGGTTGGGGGAGCGCTTATAACCCAAACAACGAAGCCCGGGGCCAGGAGTGCGACAGCAGCAAAAGCGATTGGCAGTAGGTTAGGAAGGCTCAACCCTTCTCGTTTTACGACAAGGAACCCGTTGATCACAAGCAAGCTGACTATCGCTACGTAGCCGACAAGCATTAGCACCGCAAGGATTGGCAGCGCGGCAGAGACGACCTGTTGCGCCAGGGTGCCGTTTAGATACAGCAGGCCTAAGACCAGAGATGCGACAGCCAGTAGCAG
>CAYFRQ010000060.1:0-9117 GCA_964345615.1 uncultured Actinomyces sp.
TGCTAACTCGCGGCCGAAGCGTTCGCTAACCCGCGGCCGAAGCGTCCTTGGTTCCGTTTGGCTGCGGGTTGTCACTCGGTAGGGGGGCTACAAGCCCATTTCCTCTGCAGTCTGCAGGAACTCCGTCAGCCTGTCGGCTGCTGCGACCACCGCCGGCCCGTACAGTCGGCCCGGTTGGCGTCCCATGCGTTCGATGGGGCCAGAGATGGACAGCGCCGCGATGACGCGCCCATCGACGCCCCTAACCGGCGCGGACACCGACGCAACCCCGGGCTCGCGTTCGGCAACGGACTGGCTCCAGCCCCGCCTGCGGACCTGCGAAAGGGTCGTCGCGGTAAAAGACGCGTCGATCAGTCCCCGGTGGAGCCGTTCTGGTTCCTCCCAGGCAAGCAACACTTGCGCGGCGGACCCAGCCTTTAGGCTAAGCGTCGCACCAACGGGGATGGAGTCACGCAAACCCACCTGGCGTTCCGCCGCGGCAACACAGACGCGGTGGTCTCCCTGCCAACGGAACAGCTGAGCCGACTCCTTGGTGTGGTCGCGGAGTGCCACCAGGATCGGCGTGGAGGACGTGATCAAACGGTCCTCACCCGCAGACGACGCCAGCTCTTGAAGCCTTGGACCAAGCACAAACCGGCCTTGCATGTCCCGGGTGACGAAACGGTGGTGCTCCAAAGCAACCGCCAAGCGGTGTGCCGTTGGCCTGGCAAGCCCTGTGGCTGTCACGAGCTGGGCAAGAGTGGCGGGCCCGGATTCAAGTGCGTTTAAAACCAATGCGGCCTTGTCTAGTACACCAACACCGCTCGACTCGGGTTTTTCGTCCATAAACGGATAATGCCATCTCAAAGCCTGGGATACAAAATTGAGACAGAGGGTCTCTGACGTTTTTCACGGACCTCAAACGAAGGTCTTCGTGACTGATGCCCCGTTGTAAAGGGCGGACAGGATATTGCGGAGATCTTGAAGCCCACTAACCTGGCTCCAGAATCGGGGCGGTTGCCCCGCGATTGGAAAGGGGCTTAGGGGTGGGTAAGACTCTGGCCGAAAAAGTGTGGGCTGATCACGTGGTGAAAGAGGGGGAAGGCGGTGCCCCCGACCTTCTCTTCATCGATCTTCATCTGATCCATGAGGTCACCAGCCCCCAGGCGTTCGAGGGGCTTCGCTTAGCTGGGCGAAAGGTACGCAGGCCAGACTTGACCATTGGGACTGAGGATCACAACACCCCCACCCAAGATATTTTCCTACCGATTGCGGACAAAACTTCTCGCTTGCAGATTGAAACACTTCGGAAAAACGCCGAGGAATTCGGGATCAGGCTCCACTCCCTGGGGGACCCCGAGCAGGGGATCGTCCACGTTGTCGGCCCCCAGCTTGGACTGACTCAGCCGGGAGCAACCATCGTCTGCGGGGATTCCCACACCTCAACCCACGGTGCGTTTGGTGCCTTGGCGATGGGAATCGGTACGTCCGAGGTCGAGCACGTCTTGGCCACCCAAACCTTGCCTCTGCAGCCGTTCAAGACCATGGCAATCACTGTCAACGGTTCCCTCCAGGAGGGCGTGACGGCCAAGGACATCATCCTTGCGGTGATTGCCAAAATCGGCACGAATGGCGGGGCCGGCTACGTCCTGGAATACCGAGGCCAGGCCATCGAAGATCTTTCGATGGAAGGCCGAATGACGATTTGCAACATGTCCATCGAGGCCGGGGCGCGTGCGGGAATGGTCGCCCCCGATGAAACCACTTTTGAGTACATCAAGGGCCGGCCGCACGCTCCCAAGGGAGACGACTGGGACGCGGCACTCGAATACTGGAAGTCGCTCCGCACAGACGAAGACGCTGAGTTTGATGCAGAGGTCGTCTTGGATGCGGCTGACCTGGAGCCTTTTGTTACGTGGGGCACTAACCCGGGCCAGGGCGTGAAACTCTCTGACGAGGTGCCCGACCCGGAGCAAATGAGCGACGTCAACCAGAAGGCCGCAGCAGAGCGAGCGCTGGAATACATGGACCTGGAACCCGGAACCAAGATGAAAGATATCCCCGTCGATGTTGTCTTCCTAGGCTCCTGCACCAACGCTCGCATTGAAGATCTGCGAGAAGCTGCTGCAATCCTGCAGGGTCAGAAGAAGGCCGATGGCGTTGAAATGATGGTTGTCCCCGGGTCAGCCCAGGTGAGGCTACAAGCCGAGGCGGAAGGGCTAGACAAGATCTTCACTGATTTTGGGGCCGATTGGCGCCATGCGGGTTGCTCCATGTGCCTTGGTATGAACCCCGACCAGCTAGCTCCCGGGCAGCGTGCCGCATCCACTTCAAACCGAAACTTCGAGGGTCGTCAGGGCAAGGGCGGAAGAACCCACCTTGTCTCGCCGGTGGTTGCCGCTGCAACGGCAATCAAGGGGACGCTGGCCAGCCCAGCTGACCTGTAAGTCCGGCAGCAAGCCGTAGAAACAGTAAGAGCCGTCAGAAGAGAGCCATGGAAAAGTTCACTGAACACACCGGTATCGGCGTCCCACTTCGCCGTTCCGCCGTCGACACGGACCAGATTATTCCCGCTGTTTTCCTGAAGAGGATCACCCGTACGGGGTTCGAGGACGCGCTTTTTTCAGCGTGGCGCCGTCAGGACGATTTTGTCTTGAATGACCCCAACTATGCAGAAGGGTCGATCCTGGTCGCAGGCCCTGACTTCGGGACCGGCTCTTCACGCGAGCACGCCGTTTGGGCGCTGAACGATTACGGCTTCAAGGTCGTCCTGTCGTCTCGTTTCGCTGACATCTTCCGCGGAAATGCGGGGAAGCAAGGCCTGGTGGCGGGCGTCATGGCACAAGAGGATATCGAGGCGCTTTGGAAACTACTCGAGACCCAGCCCGGCTCCGAGCTCACAGTTTCACTTGTCGATCAGACTGTTAGCGGTGGGGGAGCAACCTATCCGTTTGAGATCGATGAGTACACCAGGTGGCGGCTGATGGAGGGGCTGGATGACGTCGGACTCACTCTGAGGTCCGAGGACGCGATTGACCGCTTTGAGGCCGGGCGTCCCAGTTGGAAACCTCAGACCGTCCCCGCCCGTTATTCTCCGCTGGAATAGCAAAAAAAAGGGGGAGACATGCCACTGCCCGATCGGAAAGCTCCGGGCCTTAGCTACAATCGGGCAGGTAGCCCGCTGGGGGCCCGCTTCGAGAAGGCTGGTATTGGGATGTCAGAGGTTCTTCGTGTCAGGGGTGGCAAGCCTCTTTACGGGGCCATTCAGGTTCGCGGGGCTAAGAACTTTGTCCCAAAGGCAATGGTTGCCTCCATTCTTGGGGACTCCCCGTCCCAGATGCGAAACGTCCCCCTGATCAGGGACGTCGATGTCGTGAAGGACATGATGGAAGCCCACGGCGTCGACGTGGAGTGGGACCGGACTGAAGGTGTGCTACTGCTAGATCCCGCGCAGGTCGAACAGGCCGCATCAGGGGACATCGATGCACTGTCGGGTTCTTCTAGGATCCCGATCCTTTTCTGCGGGCCGCTTCTGCACAAGATCGGCGAAGCCTTTATCCCCGAGTTGGGCGGCTGCGCCATCGGGGATCGGCCCATCGATTTCCACCTTGAAATTCTGCGCCGTTTTGGCGCAGAAGTGATCAAGGAGCCCGAAGGAATCCGTCTGATTGCCCCCTCCGCGGGCCTGAAGGCGACCGCGATGGAGTTGCCATACCCATCTGTGGGTGCCACCGAGCAGACACTACTCACTGCGGTGAAAGCCGATGGGATTACTACCCTTCGGGGGGCGGCCGTTGAGCCTGAAATCATGGACCTGATCAACGTGTTGCAAAAGATGGGCGCGATCATTTCTGTTGACACGGATCGCACCATCCGCGTTGAAGGGGTTGAGCAGCTACACGGCTACTCTCATACCGCCCTGCCTGACCGCATTGAAGCCGCTTCCTGGGGTGCCGCAGCGCTTGCCACGCGGGGAGACGTTTTCGTCCGAGGCGCGCATCAACCCGACATGACGACTTTTCTGAACACATTCCGCAAGGTCGGCGGTGGGTTCGACGTTGAAGAGGACGGCATCCGCTTCTACCACCCCGGCGGCGAGCTGAAACCCATCATGCTTGAGACGAACGTTCACCCGGGGTACATGACCGACTGGCAACAGCCCCTAGTCGTTGCGCTCACCCAGGCCAACGGGCTGTCGATTGTTCACGAAACGGTCTATGAAAACAGGTTCGGGTTCGTCCATGCCCTTCGGGAGATGGGTGCGAACATCCAGCTGTATAAGGAGTGCGTTGGCGGGGCTCCCTGCCGGTTTGCGTCTGCCAACTTCGTGCACTCCGCAGTCATTTCTGGACCCACGCCGCTTCATGCCGCTGACATCACGGTTCCAGACTTGCGCGGCGGTTTCTCTCACCTGATTGCTGCTCTCGCTGCAGAGGGAACCTCACACGTTTCAGGGATCGGTGTCATCGCCAGGGGTTACGAGCACTTCATTCAGAAGCTTCGCGCCCTTCACGCCGACATCGAATACGTATGAGACCTGAGCGGGGCGCGCCGGAACCTGTCCCAGACCGCTCAATGAGGTTGCTCGTTTCGTCTATGTCCGCTCGCGGGCGAGCCTTAAGCCTAGGTCGCGAGGTAGTCGATGTTCTCCGGGCTGGAGGCTGGGACGTTGAAGTCATGGTCACCACGCAGGAAAGCGACGTTGAGATAGATGCAACCGACTACCGGGGGAAGTTGCTGGGTGCCATCGGAGGCGATGGCTATTTGACCGTCGCGGCGCGGGGTTGCATGGCGACCGGTGCCACCCTGCTTCCTTTTCCCGGCGGTAGGGGGAACGACCTTTGTCGCTCACTTGGGATCGGCCCTGACCCCGTGAAGTGGGCGTGGCGGCTTGCGGAGGCCTCAACAGAGGAAGTGCGCAGTTGGGTTGGTCCACTGGACGCGATGGAAATCGAGTCCGCGGAGGGGACGCAGAGGGTTCTAGGGATCCTGTCCTTGGGTATCGATGCGACGGCGGCTTCGACGGCGAACCAGTCCTGGTTTCGCTCAGGCCCGCTTGCTTACGCTTGGGGTGCTACCGCTGGTTACCTTGGCAAGTTCAAGCCGTTGCACGTCAAAGGCCGCATTGAAGGCCTAGTCACTCAGAGCCAAGGTGAGGGGGATGCGACCCCAGAAAGCCTCCCTCTTGACCTCCACGCATGGCTTTGTTCTGTGTCGAACACCGGGTGGTTTGGCGGGGGAGTCAACATCCTGCCCCAATCACGCACGGATGACGGCGTGTTAGAGGTCATTTCCGTGAGCGAGATCAGCCGGTTGCGTGCCCTCCCGAAGCTCGCAAGGGTTCTTCTCTTCCGGCAGCTGGACGACCCTGTTATCAGCGTGGAAACCGCAACACGGGTAGTCCTTGAAGAGCCTGCAGGACTCATGACCATGGCTGATGGGGACGACGTTGCCACGATACCCTTGTCGATAGGTGTGGTGCCTGCAGCGCTGATGGTCATTCGCCCGAAGGACGCGAACGGTGCAGCTACCACGGGCACAGACCCCGTTGAGACTGACGCAGATGTCGTAGAGCAGGAGTAGCCGTGAGAGAGAAGAAACCCTCTGTGGACCTGTCGGGTACGTACAAGGCTCTCCGCTACGTCCTTTGGCCTGTCATTCACGGGACTGCGAAAACCCATTGGCAAGGAATGGAAAACGTTCCGAGGAAGGGGCCTTTTATCCTGGCCCCTAACCATATTTCAACCTATGATCCGCTTCTGATGAGCTACGCGATCGGCCTTCAGGGTTTCCAGGTGAGGTTCCTGACCAAGGAGTCGATGTTTAAGGTCCCGCTACTTGGAGGGTTCATGCGTAGTGCTCGCATGATCCCTGTGGTCCGGGGCGGTGGAGATAAGGCAGACTCACTTGCTCATGCACGTCAGGCTTTGCGTGATGGCGCCGTGGTCGGTATTTACATCGAAGGCACTCTGACCCGTGACCCCGCCTTCTGGCCGATGAAAGGGAAGACTGGGCTTGCTCGCCTGGCGCTGGATGAGCGAGTTCCTGTGATTCCGGTGGTGCAGTGGGGCACCCAAGATGTGCTGGACAGGTACGGGCGTTTCCATCCCTCCACCCTGTTCAGGCGCCCCAACATCTACGTCCGGGCCCTGCCTGCCATCGACTATTCAGACATCGAAGGGGACTCATCGAATCACGAGGGTGTTCGTGAGCTGACTGAGCGTGTCCGGGAAACCCTTACCGAAGGACTTGCAAGTCTGCGCCAAGAAGTGGCACCGAGGCGAGTTTGGGATATGAAGACCATGGGTCCGGGCAAAACCGAGTTGAAGAGGCTTGCCAAATGGCGTTGGTCGCTCCGGAAAGCCACCGGACGGCAGGACGTCTTGCCTGCGACGCCGGGTGCGAAGACCATTATCCTTGAGGTCCGCGACTAGCCGCAACAAGAGCCAAAGGCTACTCAGTCTTTAGGTCAATGACCAGTCGCAGTGGGTCCGTCAGGGTGAAGATCCGGTACTCGGTTTTTGAGTCCATCCCGACTACGACGTGGCTTCGCCCCTCGAAAGTCCCGTCGTAGATCCATTCGAAGTCCCCGACTTTGTGTGCTTCGAAGTCGTCGAAGTAGTCCTGGTAGTCCTGTTCTGTCTCCGGGATGCGCGTCCCCAAGATGGTCACTTCCAGGAACTCTTTACCTGAGATCTCGAGGCGCTCCCCACGCCCCTCTTCAACGGGGTTAGTGGACCAGGTGGTTTCCCACCCGACCGGGCCGCTGCCTGACATGTCTACAACGATCCTGTCGAAGCCCGCCTCAGTTCCGCTACGGATCCCGGTGACCATTTCGTCCCCGCCGCGGTCGGCGACAACCACCGCGGTCTCTTCGAGTGTCCAGGGGTAGATGGCGGTTATGCTTTCTCTGCCTTCGCCGTCTGCGGTTTCTTCCCCGAGAACCGACTGGTCGGTTGGCTCAGTTGCTTCGTTAGCCCCCGATGAACAAGCCGCAACCGTGGCCGTCAAGGCGCAGGCAGACAGGAGCCCTAAGACTCTTCTTGGGAGATTAGGGGGTCGCATTGCGCCTCCAAGCATCGTTTACAGACGGTCCTTTCCCTTTACGCTAACGCGGCTACCCTTGGACCTTGGAAGCCGCGCGGGGAAAGCCGCCACCTATCAAGACACATACAGAGAGCAGGAACTTCGTGGCAGGGAAAAAGATCGCCGTCTTGGGCACTGGTTCTTGGGGTACTACGTTCAGTCAAGTTCTCGCTGACGCTGGTCATGACGTGTGCATGTGGGGCCGGCGCGACGTTGTTGTCGACATGATCAACTCGGGGGAGAACTCGACGTGCCTACCGGGCGTTGACCTGTCGGAACGCATCACCGCAACCGTGTCCATGGAACAGGCCTTGGACGGCGCTGAGATTGTCGTGCTCGCAGTCCCCGTTCAGGTCACAGGTGAGGTTGTCCGGAAAGCGACCGCCATCAACCCGGACGCTATTTACCTGTCGCTGTCCAAGGGCATTGAGATTGGCTCAAACCGTACTGTCAGCCAGATCATGGCTGAAGACGGGAACCTGCCACCGGAGCAAGTTGCCGTGGTTTCGGGCCCGAACCTATCCATGGAAATCGCCATGAAACAGGCAACGGCGTCGGTAGTTGCCAGTGAGAACATTGAAACGGCAAAGAAGCTCGCGAAGGCCTGCCACAATGCTTACTTCCGCCCCTACGCTTCCACGGACGTCACGGGAACTGAGATCGCCGGCGCCACAAAGAACGTCATTGCTATTGCGATTGGGGCGTCCGAGGGGCAGGGGTACGGTGCGAACACCCGCGCCACGCTGATGACGCGAGGTCTTGCAGAGATGACTCGCTTGGGTGAGGCTCTGGGTGCAGACCCTCAGACTTTTGCTGGCCTTGCTGGGATAGGTGACCTGATCGCAACCTGTTCTTCGAAGCTGTCCCGTAACTACTCCCTTGGCTACCGGCTTGGGAAAGGCATGACTCTGCAGGAAGCCCTAACGCTTTCGCCAGGAGTTGCAGAGGGAGCTAAGACCGCCAGCCCACTGCTTGAGATCGCTGATTCGCTAGGGGTCGACATGCCGATAACCCGCGGTGTGGTCTCAGCCCTAACCGGTCAGGCGACCGTTAAGGAGATGGGGGAGATGCTACTGGGTCGCCCCCAAAAGATGGACGGGTGGCAGATCGAACTGCTCGACTAGCGGGGCCTTCCGTTCAGCTGGGAGCCCTACCCTCTAGGATCAATCCATGCACAAAGCGAAAATGTGGGGCTCAGCTAAGCCTTTGGTCGTCATCCTTTTCGGTGGTCGTAGCGGCGAACACCAGATCAGCTGCGCCACAGCCGGTGGCGTTCTGAAGGCAATCGACCGGGAACGCTGGGATGTGAAAGCCGTTGGGATCGCCCCTGACGGGCAGTGGGTTCCGGCCTCGTCCGATCCGGAGCAGTATGCACTCGGTGACGACAGCGGGTACACGGTTGAAGCAGGCCGGGACCGTGTTGCTTTCCTCCCCGGCACAGGAGAGCTGATCGAGTACGCGGTCGACAGGCACGGTGAGCCAGTCCCAGACTCGCTGAAGGCGCCCCAAAAGGTGTCCGTTGTTTTCCCTCTACTCCACGGGCCCTTTGGTGAGGACGGCACTGTCCAGGGACTCCTTGAGCTCTGCGACGTGAACTACGTCGGCTGTGGTGTTGCTTCCTCGGCCATTTGCCAGGACAAGGCGCTCACCAAAGTTGTTCTCCAAGCCGCTGGCATCGACGTCGGCCACTGGGTCTCTTTCTCCAAGTCCCAGTGGGAGCACCGCCGCGCAGAGTTCGAGCGAAAGATCGAAGAGCTCGGCTACCCCGTCTTCGTGAAACCCAACCGCGCCGGCTCTTCTTTGGGGGTCGCAAAGGTTGACTCTCCGGTAGAACTGGAAGCAGCGATCGATGAGGCTCTCAGGCACGACACTCGCCTGATCGTTGAGCGCGCCGTGGAGGGCCGCGAGGTCGAGTGCGGGGTCCTCACCGACGCTTCCGGCACTATCCACACTTCTGAGCTGGGCGAGATCAAGGTCCAGGGACCGAAGTTCTACGACTTTGAAACCAAGTACTTCGACCCGAACGCGGTCGCTCTTCAGTGTCCAACAGAC
>CAYFRQ010000061.1:0-8735 GCA_964345615.1 uncultured Actinomyces sp.
CCCAACACGCTTTCCAAGCGTGCGCACTAGGCCACTATGCGAATCCTCCGGTGTCCCTTCGCGGAAACCGCGCTTTATGAGACGGGCTCAATCCTAGCCCGCCGCCGTGTTCTGAGGCCAGCGCTAGGGTGTGGGATGTGTCCACTTCCCCGTGGGTGACCTAGTTTGACCCTCGGGTGACCTAGGCGTCCAGGGCAGAAACTGCGTCCAGTGCGGCCTGGTAGTCAGGTTCCTGTTTGATTTCTGGGACCTGTTCTGTGTACGCCACTTTGCCGTCAGCGTCGATGACGACGACCGAGCGCGACAGTAGGCCAGCAAGGGCTCCGTCCGTCATTTCAACGCCGTAGTCATCTCCGAAAGAGGAACGGAAGGCCGACGCAGTAATGACGCCATCAATGCCCTCAGCGCCGCAGAAACGTTCAAAGGCGAACGGAAGATCTTTTGAGA
Organism: uncultured Actinomyces sp.; assembly: GCA_964345615.1. Classification (GTDB taxonomy): domain Bacteria; phylum Actinomycetota; class Actinomycetes; order Actinomycetales; family Actinomycetaceae; genus Scrofimicrobium. The sequence continues at coordinate 448 of CAYFRQ010000061.1, forward strand.
CGCAGACGACGGTTGTGTCGTCCAGATCTGAGGCCACTTGGTTAAAGCGTCGCACGGACATAGCACACACCCCCGTGTCGACCGACGGGAAGATGTTCAAGATGATCTTGCCTTCGGGGATGTCGTCGTTGGTGATCTCAGAAAGATCCTGCTGAACCAACACGAATTCGGGTGCCTCCGAGCCGGGTGCTGGTAGCTCTCCAACAGTGTTTACAGGGTTGCCACTCAAGGTAATTTTCGCCATGTGACTATGGTTTCACTATTAGCTTGGAGAAGGAAGGAATTCCGCCTGCCGTGTAATAGCCGTGTAATATAGGTAGTGGTCCCCCGTGCGACAGCACCCCCTGAACCTCCCCAGGGCCGGAAGGCAGCAAGGATATGGGCGCTCTGTTGGGTGCGCGGGGGCCATTTAGTATCCACTTCTCCGCTACTGACAAGCCCCGGGCCGGTCATGTTTATCGCGGAGGGTTGTTCTAAGGTCAAGGCGTGACTACAGCTCTCTACCGCAGGTATCGGCCTGACACGTTCAGCGACGTAATCGGTCAGGAACACGTGACCGGCGCGCTAGAACGCGCCTTAGAGACGTCGCGGGTGGCGCACGCCTATCTGTTTTCGGGCCCTCGCGGTTGCGGGAAGACCACGTCTGCGCGGATCTTAGCCCGTAGTCTCAACTGTGCTGAAGGCCCAACCCCAAGGCCCTGCGGCAAATGTGAGTCCTGCATAGAACTCGCTTCCGGTGGTCCTGGGTCGCTGGATGTCATGGAGATCGATGCCGCTTCAAACAGCGGTGTGGACGACGCGCGGAACTTGAGGGAAAGGGCCGAGTTCGCCCCGGTTCGTGACCGGTATCGTATCTTCATCCTGGACGAAGCCCACATGGTTACAACTCACGGTTTCAACGCTTTACTGAAGTTGGTAGAGGAGCCTCCGGACCACGTCAAGTTTATCTTTGCCACGACAGAGCCCGATAAGGTCATCACGACCATTCGCTCGCGGACTCACCACTACCCGTTCCGGTTGGTCCCCCCAAACGTTCTGATCCCCTACTTGCAGGACATTTGCGCTCGCGAGGGCGTGACAGTGGAAGAAGCGGTTTTTCCTCTGGTTGTCCGCGCGGGTGGGGGGTCTGTGCGTGACTCGCTTTCAGTGTTGGATCAGCTGATCGCGGGTTCGCGGGGTGACGTTGGGCTTGAACAAGCCACCCGCCTTTTAGGGTTTACGGACTCCGCCCTGCTAGACCGTGCGGTCGAAGCGTTGGGGGCGGGTGACGGCGCGGCAGCTTTTGCTTTGGTCCAAGAAGTTGTTGAGGCCGGTCACGAGCCACGCCGTTTCGTTGAGGATCTTCTGCAGCGTTTCCGCGACCTGATTTTGTGTCTTTTGGCGGGCCCGGAGAATGCCGCAGATGTGCTCGAAGGGATACCCGCAGACCAGTTGTCAGCGATGCTGATGCAGGCGGACGCGTGGAACATCAACCAATTGTCCGCAAGTGCGGATGTGGTGGAAGAAGCCCTGCGATCTATGACCGGTGCAACGTCCCCCAGACTGCAGCTAGAGCTACTTCTTGCACGCCTGCTGTCTCAGGGCGCTGCGCCCGCTCGTTCGGTGGGCCGCTCACCTCAGCGAGGAGAGCGCAGGACAGTCGGCAGTACTGAGATTCCTTCCCCACCGCGCGACGAAACTCCAGCCGTTCCAGAAGTCGTCACCCCACCCGTTCCCAAGCCGCAACCCGGTCCAGCCACCGTTTCCCGTCAAGGCCAGCCCGAATCCGACGACGGCCCGACAATCGATCAGGTGCGGGCTCAATGGACTGCTATCCAGGAGGGCCTGAGTCAGCGAAGTCGAGCCCTTGCAGGGCTGCTGTCCAGCACTCGCCACGTTTACTCGAAAGACGGCTTAGTCACCTTCCAGTTTGAGGGGACACAGAACGCAGAGCGATTCCGAAGAAGCTCTGGGGAACTTGCACTTGGCCAGGTCCTCTCGCGCATTTTCGGTAGCCACCTAAGGGCCCGCGTCGGGACAGAGGAAGAGCTCGCAGCGGCGAAGCAAGACGGGCCTGGCGTCGCGCCGCGCGACGCCAAGAAACGCGACCCCTCCCCAGTTGAGGAATCTAGGGAGGAAGAAGTCAAGGCTACAGAACCCGACTCTCAGCCCGACCAAGAAACTGCGACGCGGCACCGGGCTGAACAGGCGGTCCCACGGCCTCAGCCCCATCCTGACCCAGTCGAGCCCGCGGCGCCCCCAACCGAAGCCGTGTCTCCCGAAGACTCGCACCCAGAAGCTCTGGTTTTTGAGGTTTCAGTCGAAGAGCCGGCGAGCGAGCCCGCCGACCAGGACGCAAAGTACGCTTCAATGCTTCCCGTCGACCGTTTCCTCGACATTGTTGGCGGGCAGGTTGTCGAGCGGACCATTGAGGAACCACATCAAGAATGAGCAATTTTGACGGAGCCATCCAAGACCTGATTGATGAGCTCGGAGTACTTCCTGGTATCGGGCCTAAGAGTGCCCAACGTCTTGCGTTCTTCATCCTGAACGAAGAAAAAGAAGGCGTAAAACGCCTGGTTCAGGCCATAGAAAAGGTCAAGAACGACGTGCATTTCTGTGCTGTCTGCGGAAATGTCACTGAAAGCGAGACCTGCAGGATCTGCACTGACCCGCGGCGCGAACAAAACGTCATTTGCGTGGTTGAGGAAGCCAAAGATATTAACGCAATCGAGAGCACACATGTCTTTCGGGGCCTTTACCACGTACTCGGCGGGGTTATCGACCCCCTAGCAGGTGTCGGTGCCGACCAGCTCCGGATGCGTGAACTTTTCGCGCGTCTTGCCGATGGCGAGATCACCGAGGTCATCCTGGCGACTAACCCGACCGTTGAGGGGGAAGCTACCGCAAGCTACATCGCTAGGAGTGTCTCTCCCATGGGCATCTCTACGACGCGCTTGGCCTCCGGACTTCCTGTTGGAGGCGATCTCGAGTACGCAGACGAAATAACTTTGGGTCGCGCACTAGAAGGGCGGCGGAACCTTTAGTTCCACCGCCCTTACCAAAGTTGCCTAGGGAGCTACTTGGCTTCCTTCGTGTCTGCTTCAGCGTCAGCAACGTCGGTCGCGACCTCGGCCTCGCCCGCTTCCTGAGCAGCAATCTGCGCGCGGACGTCGTCCATGTCGACCGCGCGGATTTGCGTGATCAGGTCGGCCAAAGCAGGTGCTGGTAGAGCACCAGCCTGACGGAAGATTGCGATGCCGTCCCGGAATGCCATGAGGGTCGGGATCGAAGTGATCTGCGCCATGGCGGCCAGCTCGGTCTCCGCGTCAGTGTCAACCTTCCCGAAAACGATGTCTGGGTTCTCCTCGGACAACTTGTCGTACACGGGGGCGAACTGGCGGCAAGGGCCACACCAGGCAGCCCAGAAATCGACCAGGACGATCGGGTTGTCAGTAATGGTCTTTTCGAAGTCGTCTACTTTGAGTTCAACGGTGCTCATGAGGCTCCTTGGGTCTTTTGGTCCTTTTTGTTCCGCTTTGCGGTGTTCTCCGTTCAGAGCCTAGGCGGCATCTCGGCATCGCGCCACCCTGTCTGCCCCCAGCTAACCCGGATTCCCCATCCGTGAGACGATCGCTTCAACGATCTGAGCATCGGCGGGGATCCACGGGAGCTTCGGGGCAGAAAACTTATCTACCCAGGTCAGGTCACTATGGGAGCCAGAAGGACAAGGTTTCTGATCACCCTGGACCTTTGCCAGCCACACCCACATCACTCGGTCTTGGTGGATGGGCCACGGCGCAAAACCGCACTCACCGGTATTGCGTTCCGTCCCGGGCACAGGGGACCCAAGGAGAAGGCGGACCCCTAGTTCTTCGTAGATTTCCCTCAGAAGGGCTTCCCTGGGTGTCTCACCAGGTTCGACTTTCCCGCCGGGAAGCTCAAAGAGTCCGTTGAGCTTAGGAGGGTAGGAACGCCTAGCGGCAAGCAGAAGAGTGGGTCTTCTAAGCGAGTCGACGATAGCTGCTGCCGCTACCGGCCGGGGTAGTGCGGGCTGCTCTTTGGATGCGATGCTTTGCTTGCACAAGGTTCGAACCCTTTCATTGATTCTTGGAGACCACACTGGAACCCGGACAGGGGTGGCGCGAGCCCCAGAGGCTGGTATGATTTTCTAGGTCCTCAGGACACGCGGGTGTAGTTCAATGGTAGAACTTCTGCTTCCCAAGCAGACAGCGCGAGTTCGATTCTCGTCACCCGCTCCAGTTTCCCTCTAGCGGCGCGCTTTCATGGCCTCGCCACACGTAGCACTCCCGAACGCAAAAGCTCCGGCAGCGACGCTTGGATCTCTGCGCGGATTTCTTCAGATTCTTTCCCAAGTAGCACTGCGATCGCAGGTATCACCTGTTTTGCGGTGAGCTCGCCGTCCGCCACTCCAACGAAAGCTGCGAGCGCAGAACCGACCTGCCGCTCGCGGCCCCCGGCACGCCCCTGAGCCAGCATGATCATCTCCGGGTCGGACTCTCCCGGCTGGTAGTAGCGAACTTCTCGCACGTCTGGGCTGCGTCGAAACGCGAGGTCTTCCCAATCGTCTGGGATCTGCAGGTTACTCAAAGCGGTCGATGCAGCCTGGCCGTCCGGAGCCGAACCGTCCTGGAGGAACTCGCTCACGACTACGACCTCCGGCTTCGAAGTTAGAGTCACGTTGATCGAACCCAAGCCCACTTGCTTTGTCCGGGCGGCTGCGAAGTCTGAGAGCCACTCCCGCAGCTCGGCGTTCCAGGCTTCGCGCACCATTCCGTCTCCGTGCGCGTCCCTCATCCACCAGGCCGAATAGGTTGGCGTACCTACCAGGTCTCGCTGGACAATCCAGGCCCGAACACCTTGCCCGCGGTCAACTATGGGGGCTGCAGCCCTCTCAACCCACATTTCCGGCCGTGCCTGCCAAACGTCGTCCCCAACTTCCCAGTTCGCGAGCATTTGCAGGACTCCACCGGGTGTCAGGTGGGTGAGCCCTTCTTCCAGGATTAGCGGGATCAGACTGTCGCGTTCCATCATTCCATCCCGATATTCCAAGCTCACTTTGGCCCTGACAGAGTCCGGTGTGATCACGAAGGGAGGGTTCGAGGTGATCAGGTCGAACCTGTCGTTGCTAACCGGCTCAAATAGGGAACCTTGCCGAACGTCGATGTCGACCTGGTTCAGCGCTGCGTTGAAGCGGGTGAACATGCAGGCTCGCTCTGAAATGTCAGTGGCTGTTACCTTCCTGACGTGTTCTGCAAGGTAGAGCGCTAGGACGCCGCTACCGCAACCCAAGTCCAGTGCACTTTCGACTGGCTTTCGGATCGTTAGGTTCAGTAGCGTCGTGGATGCTGAGGCGATCCCGAGTACGTAGTCCTGTCGCGGAGGTAGCCCCGTCTGCGCTTGGGAGAGGTCCGAGGCCACCCACCAGTTCTTGTCCCGTGATGGTCTTCCTTCGGCGTCGGGCAGGGTGGCGGCGTGAGGTCGAAGATCGACTCGGGCAGAAAAGCCTCCTTGCTCCCGTTCCTGGATCAGACCGAGGTCTGTTGCTCCCGCTGGGGAGAGGGTAGGGAACGCAACCGCGCATTCGCTGCTGGTAAGGACCTCGGCTAAGACGAATAGGCGCGTGAGTAGCGCAGCTGGAGAACCGTTTGTTGCAAGTTCGACAGAGGCGGGTACCAACTGGTCAGAGGCCAAGGCCAGGGACGCCTCGGAAGAGAGCAGAGCGTCCGTCGTCGTCACGGTCCAGTCCGCGCAGACCAGGTCATCTCGGAGCGCGGTAATCAGGGGTGGGTCTAGGCACAGGGTGGGGCTCATCATCTCGGATTTCACTTTGGTCGATACCATGTGTTCCATGATCGACTACTTTGCTGGAGACGACCGAACCAACCGCGAGCGCATGTTGGCCGGCGACCTTTACATTGGGGATGACCCCGAGAACGCTCGGATCGCCCAGGAAGGATTCCGTCTGGCTGACGAGTACTACCGGCGCATGGTGGCTGGAGACAAAGACGCGGTGGATTCGCTTCGTGCACTAGTCGGCGAGCTGGGTCAGGGAGCATTCGTGAAGCCGCCGATCTACGTCGACTACGGCGAGAACATCTTTATCGGCCAAGGGACTTTCATCAACTACAACCTGATGGCACTCGATGTCGCGAGAATCACCATCGGGAGGGACTGTCAGATTGGACCCAACGTTCAGTTGCTGACACCAACTCACCCCGTCGACCCGGTCCTCCGTAGGGCTCGGCTTGAGGCTGCCGAACCTATCGTGATCGAAGACAACGTGTGGCTTGGCGGGGGAGTGATCGTTTGTCCGGGGGTCAGGATCGGTGCTAACAGCGTGATTGGGGCAGGTTCCGTGGTGGTGAAGGACATTCCTGCTGACGTCGTTGCGGTTGGCAATCCGGCGAAGCCAATCCGTAGTGTCTACGACTCGAAGGGCCAGTTGGCAAGCAAAGACTAGATGGGGGAAACGTGCCCTGGGATCGCTAGTCGGACTGACTTACTTTCGAGGAAGTTGGTCCGGGCGGTAGAAGATCCATTGGCCGATGTCGTCGCTGGGGTAGGCGATCATCCCATCGGATCCACCGCTCGCATCCAAGATTCGCGGTACATCACTGTCTTGGCTGCTGAGTTGGGGCAACAGGTCGGGGGCGGCGTTCTCTCCGAGGAACACCCACTCGGTGACCGGGGTCCCCGCTCGATAGAAGCCCATGAACTCGACTCCCCCATCCTGGTCTGGCAGGTGACAAGTTTGCGTAATCTCGAGGAACCCGGGCTCACGCGTCAAGCTGAGGATCCTGCAGATGTAGGAGTCTTTGTACCCTTCGCGTTCCTCTTCAAAAGCTTGGAGGTACGGGTCGCCGAACGTTCGTGTAATCTCATTGCCTTCAAACGTTAGTGTGTCTCCTTGGCCGTTCACCCAGAGCCCAGCGACGCTGGAGTAGTTCCCGGCCTCGATCTGGTCAAGGTTGATGTCTTCGGGCTTGACTTCTTCTTCTTCTTCTTCTTCGATTTGTTCTTCTTCGACTTGTTCTTCGGGTTCCAGAATCACTTCTTCTGAGACTTCGCTTTGTGCGGCAGTCGACTCTTCTGGTGTGCCTTCGTCTTTGGCGCCCAGCCAGAGCCAGACCCCAACGCCGGCAAGGATTACAGCCAGCGCTCCTACCAGGGCGGGCCAGAGCCACTTCTTTGTGTTGTCCTTGCCCTGAGCGTCGCCTGTTTCTTGGGTTCCCGCGTAGCCCTGAGCGTCGCCCCCACTTTGTTGCGCTTGACGCGCGGCTAGGGCTGCCCGGACTGCGGGGTCATTCGAGGTCTGCAGCCACTCAAGGAGTTCGGGGTAGGCTGCGGGACTTGCCGCTATCTGCGCGTGCAGGTCTGGACGTGTCGCCGCAATCCTTGCCAGTTCTTCAGCAGAGATTCTTGGGTTGCTTAGGAGCACAAGGTCCTGGTCTTCCATTGATTGTTGCCTTCCTTCGAGCTAGTCGCGTCGAAACTTGTCCTGTGCCTCCAGGTCACTGTCATCTAGCGACCAGAACGTCTCCGAGTCAAGTCCTGCGTTATCGCGAACCACCAGCTCCTCACTTCCTGAGGAATCCGGTAGAAAAAAGATGCTGCGCACGCTCTGTCTTTCTCCGTCCGAGCCAACACACTGCCAGACGAACGCTGCACCTGTGGGGGAGAGTCGGGTGTTGATCTTCCATGTTCCGTCACATGGTCCTCGAGGAATGGCGCCACGGACCACGAAGTCAGGCCACTTCGAAAACTCGAGTGTGTCTCCGGTAATGGTTACTGTCTGACCAACATCGTTTTTCCAGGTGCCTTGCACGCTTGAGTAGTTACCGAGCGCGATCTGGTTGGGGTCCATGACCTGGGGTCCCCCAGAGCTCTCATCGGACACTGCCTCAGATGCGTCAGTGCCCTTGTCCGTTTCCGTTTCTTCTTTTCCGGAGGGCTCCTCTCTATCGGAGTTCTGAGTCTCGGTGGCATTCACCTCGCTTTGTGCTGCGGTCGGAGAATGATCCCCGTTGTGTGTGCCCGACCAGAACCAGATCGCAACCGCTGCAACAATCACTGCCGCGCCAGCGAGCAGAGCAGGGACAAGCCACCTACCACCTTCCTTCACTCGGCTCGAGCCACTGCGCGACGAGCGCTCATCTTCAGTCGCGGTAGTAGGAGCAGGATGCGCCGGTAGCCGTGGTGGCTCTGGTGGTTCGGGTGGCGTGTTGGGCGGGTGCGGTTCTGGTCGTTCAGGTTCTTCTAGCTCGAAGGAAGTTGTCCCATAGGAC
>CAYFRQ010000062.1:0-8723 GCA_964345615.1 uncultured Actinomyces sp.
ACACCGACAAGCTGAACCGTGCCGGTCGGAAGAAAATCAGGGAAGATCTTCAGGTTGTCTTCCAAGACCCCATGGCGTCGCTTGACCCGCGCATGCCGATCTACGACATCATCTCGGAGCCCCTGAAGTACAACGGGTTCTCTAAGGCGAAAGCACGCGAGCGCGTGAACGAGCTCATCGAGCTGGTCGGTCTCGAAAAGGCACACCTGAACCGTTATCCGCGGCACTTCTCCGGCGGGCAACGCCAAAGGATCGGTATCGCTAGGGCGCTGGCCTTGGAGCCCAGTCTGCTGGTGTTGGACGAACCTGTCTCAGCCCTTGACGTTTCGATTCAGGCAGGCGTTATCAACCTGCTGGATGAGTTGAAGGCAAGACTGGGCCTGTCCTACCTGTTTGTTGCACACGACCTATCAGTGGTCCGCCATATCGCTGACCGTGTGGCCGTGATGTACCTGGGCAGGATTGTCGAGATCGGCGACGTCGAAGAGGTCTTTACGAAGCCCGAACACCCGTACACGCAGGCTCTGCTTTCAGCTATCCCAGTCCCTGACCCGGGGCTCGAACGCTCGCGGCAAAGGATCCTGTTGTCCGGGGACCTTCCCTCGCCCGCAAACCCACCTTCGGGTTGCAGGTTTAGGACCAGGTGCCCCCTGTACAAACTCTTGGACAAGGAAAAGCAGTCGCTGTGCGACACGGTTGACCCGCACCTTGCGGCAGCCCCGGGAGCGGTGGACCTACTTACTGCCTGCCACTACCCGGAGCCCGTGAACGTCTTTGCGCCATCGGACGCACCCGATTCGCTGGCTCACAGCGCCCTCGCGCCTCTTGGCATCGAGATCTAAACGTGGGTCTTTTAGGTGGCTGATTCTAATGACTCGGAGCCCAATTAGTCTCGGGAGCCCTAGTTTGGTCACATTTTGGTCGCGATAAGGCGTTCTGTGACCTGCATGACGAAGGAAGCAGACAGTTAAAGGTTACTGTTCTAGACGATTGTGAGAAGAGCGCCAAGGTGCTCCTTTCACAGCCAAAGGAATTGTTAATCTCAAATGGAGGTTTTTAATGCGACGCAAGGTTTACAGCCTGGCCGCAGTAGCCGCCGTGGGAGCCCTGGCGCTAGCCGGCTGCTCCAGCGGCTCTAAAGACGCTCAGAGCTCTGACGGCTCGGGCGCAGAAGGGGCGACGGACGCAGTACCCGCAGCCGACATCAACCCGCACGACCGTGGCGATTTGGAAGAGGGCGGCACGCTTCGTTTCGCCATATCCGGTATGCCTACCTACTGGCTGCCGATGCACATCGCTGGCAACGGGGTTGACCTGAACAACATCTGGAGCTACACCTCGGTCGTCAACTGGATCTACAATCCAGACTCGACGTTTGACGTGAACCCGGCTTACGTCAAGAGCTACGAGTTCAAGGAAGGCGACGAAGCTGCCAACGGTAAGCAGGAAGTTGTCCTACACCTGAACGAAAAAGCTGCCTGGAACGACGGCACGCCGATCACGTGGGAAGACTACGCAGCCACCGGTGCTGCGTGTGGCCGCGCTGAAGCCGCTGATGGCGAAGAAGACGGCGATGAAGTCTCGCCCTTCGAATGCGCATCGACCGACGGCTACGACCACTGGGAGTCAGTGGAGCAGGGTGACGGCGAGTTTGACGTAGTCATCAACTTCACCGAAGTTTTCCCGGACTGGTCTGCTGCTCTTTCCACCGTTTTCCCGGCCGCTGGTGTCAGCGACCCCGAGGTCTTCAACACTGGTTGGAACGAGCCCAACAACGATTGGCTGGGTGGCCCCTACAAGATTGCCAGCGTTGACGACGCCCAGAAGACCATCACTCTGGAGCCGAACGAACTTTGGTGGGGTGAGAAGCCTCTTCTTGACTCCATGACCTTCCGCGAAATGGATCCGGCCGCCATGGGCACCGGGTTCGCAAACGGTGAGATCGACGTTCTGACTGACATCATCGATGCTCAGCAGTACCTACAGGCCGAAACTCGCGCTGACGCTGAAATCCGCCGCGCCGGTGGTCTTCAGTGGCGCCACTTCACCTGGAACGGTGAGTCGGGCCTGCTGCAGGACAAGGACCTGCGTGTTGCCATTCAGCGCGGTGTTGACCGTGCGGCGATCACCGAATCCGACCTGGCCGGTATCCCGGACCTTGTCCCCGGTGACCTGGTCCTAGACAACCACTTCTTCATGCCTGGCCAAGATGGCTACAAGGCCAACGGTGAAGCTTTCGGCTACGACCCCGAAAAGGCGCAGTCTGAACTTGACGAGCTCGGTTGGGTCCTTGAAGACGGCAATGAATACCGCACCAAGGACGGCGAAACGCTCGAGTTTGAGTACGCGATGATGCCTGACGTTTCGACCTCTAAGAACGAGGGCGAACTGCTACAGTCCCAGCTGAAGGAAATCGGCGTGAAGGTCAACATCAAGAATGTTGACGCGGGAACCTTCTTCGATGAGGTCGTTATCCCCGGTGACTTCGCGGTTACCAGCTTCACCTGGCAGGGCACGCCCTACCCGATGGCTAACATCACCCAGCTTTACGGCTGCGGCGACAACCTAGCCCAGAACGGTGGCTCCAACTTCACGCGTGTCTGCGTCCCCGAAATCATGGACTTGGCTGAGGAAGTTGCAACCACAGCAGATCACGACAAGCGCCTTGAGCTCGCCAACGACGTTGACGAAATCATCTGGGAGAACGGCATGATCCTGCCGATCTACCGCCGCATGGAGATGACCGCGGTTCCTACGAACCTGGCTAACTTCGGCGCCTTCGGTATGTCCAACGTTGCCCCTGAGAACATCGGCTTCATGAAGGACGACAAGTAGGTTGAACTAGTTTCGGACTAGCTCCGCTTCGCAGAAGGGCCCGGGAGTGATCCCGGGCCCTTTTGTGTCCACCTCCCACGTCTGCGGTTTGGCTGCGAGTTGTAGCGCGGTTACGGCACCGGAAGGGCAGTCTTGGGTCACAACTCGCAGCTAAACCGCAGAACAACTCGCAGCCAAACCGAAAAGAAGGGGAGGTGAAGGGGCAGGTACGCTGGCGGGATGAACTACGAACTGGTCTTCCGCTCCCGCTACGGCTGGCTCACGACCCTAACCATCGCCCTGCTAGGCGCCTTGTTCGTCGGCATGATCTGGGCCTCCGAAGGGCCCGCTGAGGGCCTGAAGGCCCTAGTGATCCCCATAGCCCTCAGCTACGTCACCTGGTGGCTCTGGGCCTGGCCCTCCCTAACCGCCTGTGCGGGCGGAGTCACCGTTCGTAACCAAGTCCGCACAACCCGGATCGGCTGGGACGCTTTCGGGGAGGCCATCTCAGACTACGGCCTCTACATTGAGACCCTGCTCCCAGGGGCCCCCACGGAGCCGGCCGCCCAGAAAACTTCCCTTGAAGCCGCAGACTCACGCGTCCGAGGCCGCCGCGTTTTCTGTGCCGGTGTCCCCGCCAAAGGTGGTTTCACTGCCGGGCGCCAAAAGGTTCCCCCTGCGCCCATCCAGCTGCACTTCGAACCGGGTCCCAAGATCACTTTGCGAACAACTCCTGGCGAAGCGGCTCGCCTTCTGAACGCGGAAGCCGCCTTTGAACAGGGGCTCGAACCGCGCGAGCCCGGCGATCTGGCGAGCCCGCGTCAAGTTGAAGGCTGGGAGAGCCGCGGCAAGATCAAAAAGCTTCTCTACGGCGTTCCTAAAGACCCCAGGTCTTTTTCCGGAGTCACCGCGAAAACCAACTGGGTCAGCATCGCCGTCCTTGTGTTTCTGGTAGCGCTGGCCGCCGCCTACGGCTTTTCTCTGTAGTCCCGCGGGAACTCGCAGCAATTCCGCGCCGCCTGTGTGATCCGCCACCTGGGCGCGCCAGCGAGGCCACTGGTGTTTCAGTCGGCCGCCCCGGCCACGTACGCTGGATAGAGACACTTTGCGCCACTCACCTGGCGCACCAACCAGTTTTGAAGGGTAGGCCTATGCCGGTTCGGCCTGACGTACGCAACCTCGCCATCGTGGCTCACGTCGACCACGGCAAAACCACTCTGGTAGACGCAATGCTGTGGCACGCGGGAGCCTTCGCTTCGCACTCCGCCTCCCAGAAGGCGGGGATGCGCGTCATGGACTCCGGTGACCTTGAGCGTGAAAAAGGCATCACAATCCTTGCGAAGAACACCTCGGTCACCTACTCCGGGCCGTCCGCCAAAGAACTGACCGGTGAAGACAAGGTCACCATCAACGTCATCGACACCCCCGGGCACGCCGACTTCGGCGGGGAAGTTGAGCGGGGCCTGTCCATGGTCGACGGCGTGGTCCTGCTTGTGGATGCGTCCGAGGGTCCGCTTCCTCAAACCCGCTTCGTTCTGCGTAAAGCTCTGGCTGCCGACCTCCCCGTGGTCCTTGTTATCAACAAGGTCGACCGCCCCGACTCCCGAATCGAGCAGGTGGAAAAGGAAGTCACCGAGCTCCTGTTGTCCCTGGCTGACGACCTGATCAATGAGGGACACGATGTCGACATCGACGCAGTTCTCAGTGTGCCTATCGTCTACGCGGCTGCAAAAGCTGGGCTGTCCTCACTGGTTAAACCTGACGATGGGGGCCTTCCAGATGCGGACATGGAGCCGTTGTTCGCAACAATCCTGAAACACATTCCCGGCCCCACTTACAGCGAAGATGCACCGCTGCAAGCGCAAGTCACGAACCTAGACGCTTCTCCCTTCCTGGGACGCCTGGCGCTTTTGCGCATCCACAATGGGACGCTAAACCGCGGTGATCAGGTGGCGTGGGTTCGCACTGACGGGACAACCCAAAACGTCAAAGTCACCGAGCTTCTCCGCACCGACGGACTTGATCGCGTCCCCGCAGAAAGCGCCACGCACGGCGACATCGTGGCTGTTGCAGGCATCGACCAGATCACCATTGGAGACTCACTGGTTGACTCTGAACGTCCGGAGCCCCTAGACCCGATCCACGTTGATGAGCCCGCGATCTCAATGACCATTGGCATCAACGACTCACCTCTCGCCGGTAAAGAAAAGGGAACGAAGCTGACGGCCCGGCAGATCCGTGACCGGCTTGAACGGGAACTGGTTGGCAACGTCTCCATACGCGTTCTCCCCACGGATCGTCCCGACACGTGGGAGGTCCAGGGGCGCGGTGAGCTTGCGCTCGCCATTCTGGTTGAGCAAATGCGGCGTGAAGGCTTTGAGCTCACGGTTGGGAAGCCGCGCGTCGTGACGAAGCTAGTGGACGGTAAGGTCCATGAGCCCATGGAACGCCTTACCGTTGACATTCCAGAGGAATACTTAGGTCCGGTCACCCAGCTTCTTGCCTCACGCAAGGGCACGTTGCAGTCGATGGCGAACCACGGTTCCGGCTGGGTCCGCCTGGAGTTCCTGGTCCCAGCCCGGGGTCTTATAGGCCTGCGGACCCGCTTCCTAACCGACACTCACGGCACAGGTGTCATGTCCTCGATCGGTGAGGGGTATGCGCCCTGGCAGGGTGAGATCACGGCTCGGCCAAGCGGCTCCCTGGTGGCGGACCGCGCTGGCACAGCGACGCCCTACGCTATGGCGCAACTGCAAGAGCGAGCATCCCTTCTGGTCCCGCCAGGTTCCGAGGTCTACATGGGTCAGGTTGTGGGCGAGAATTCGCGGGGCGAAGACATGGACGTCAACGTCACCCGCGAAAAGAAGCAGACCAACATGCGTTCAGCCGCAGCCGACGTCCTAGAGACGCTGACCCCGCCACGCAAACTCAGTTTGGAAGAAGCCCTGGAATTTGCGTCCGAGGATGAGTTTGTCGAGGTCACCCCACGCTCGATTCGTGTCCGCAAAATCGAGTTGGACCCGAAGGAACGTGCGAAGGCAGCCTCACGTAAGAAGCGGGAGCGCCTGGGTTCCTGACTAGGCCGGCGGCCACACCGGAGCAGGGGGCACCTTCTTTCCGGTGATCATCGCGGTGGCGTCCACGCGCACCCGTCCCCGTTTAGCTTCGACAACAACGTAGCTGGGCTGGACTTCAAGCAGGGTTCCAAGTGCGTCGTGGACCCCGTCTTCAGCTCTGTAGCGCACAACGACGCGGTCACCGCTCGACCACTCCATCCAGGGGAGACTAGGTGGGACTTTTGGCTTCATGCCACCACCGTAGCTCACAGCGAACCGCGGCCCTGGTGGCTTTACCTGTGGAGCTGGGAGGGCTTTAATAGGGGAGAGCCAGGAGGAAGAATGACCTACATAATCGCAGAGCCGTGCATCGACATCAAAGACCGTGCGTGCGTTGATGAGTGTCCGGTGGACTGCATTTATGAGGGCGCCCGAATGCTCTACATCCACCCTGAAGAATGCGTGGACTGTGGAGCCTGCGAACCGGTGTGCCCAGTAGAGGCCATCTTCTATGAGGACGACCTGCCACCCCAGTGGAGCGACTACTACCAGGCAAACGTTAACTTTTTTGCTGAGATCGGTTCGCCCGGTGGCGCTGCCAGGACCGGTGTTATCGATGCCGACCATGAGCTCGTTAAGGGGCAACCGGCGGACATAAACGATCACCTGAAGTAGCAAGATTCGGCGGGGGCGCATATTTCACTCCCGAAACAGGAGTGCTAATGCGGGGGCAAGCCGGTATTCTGCATTGAAACGCAACGACAAACCTGCGGGGTCCTGTAGCGGTTTTCAAGCTTGGCTCCGCGTCTAGGAGCGAGCCCGATGACTGACACCCAGAGCCCGGATCAAAAGCAGAGCGCAGAAGGCGCAGTCTTAGAGGAAGCTGCAGAGCAGGTCGTTGAAGAGACCGTGCATGAGCCGGGCCCGGAGGAAGCCCAACCTGTCCTTGCTGAAGGGGTGTTCACGGTTGGGGATGTGGCCGTTGAAACCCCTGTGGTGCCGGCAACGGTGGGGTCAAACGGGCAGAACATCGGCAGGTTTCTTGCCTCGACCGGTGACGTTACTTTGGACTACGGGTTCGGGAACACTGCCACCTGCACGTCTGAGATCACCTACATTGACGGTGACCACGGGATCCTGCGTTACCGCGGCTACCCGATCGAGCAGCTAGCGCGAAACTCCTCTTTCCTTGAAGTTGCCTGGCTACTGATTTACGGCGAGTTGCCGACTGCCGCGCAACTCGAGAACTTTATGCGCCGCATCCAGCGCCACCGGTTGTTGCATGAGGATTTCAAGGCGTTCTTCACGGCCTTCCCTTCAGACGGGCACCCAATGGCGATCCTGCAGGCGGGTGTCGCTGGGTTTGCGACGTACTATGAGGAAACGCTGAACCCCCACGACCCAGAACAGCTGGATCGCGCATTGGTGTTGCTCATCGCGAAGATGCCGACAATGATTTCCTATATCGCGAAGCGTGCTGCGGGCTTGCCGCTTTTGTACCCTGACGCGCAACGCGGATACACCGAAGACTTCATCCGGATGACGTTCGGGATGCCCTACCAGTCTTACGACATTGATCCGTCCCTGGTGCGGGCCCTTGACATGTTGCTCATCCTGCACGCTGATCATGAGCAGAACTGCTCAACCTCGACCGTTCGCCTGGTTGGCTCAGCAGATGCAAACCTGTACGCGTCGGTGGCCTCGGGGATCGGCGCTCTCTCGGGTCCGTTGCATGGCGGCGCGAACGAGGCGGTGCTGCGGATGCTTGACCAGATTGTCGAATCTGGTGGGTCGGTGCGCGACTACGTCGACAAGGTGAAGAACAAGGTTGATGGTGTCCGCCTGATGGGCTTTGGGCACCGCGTTTACAAGAGCTATGACCCCAGGGCCGCGCTGGTGAAGGACAGCGCTCACGACGTGCTTTCACGCCTGGGCAAGATGGACCAAAAACTGGACATCGCGATGGAGCTTGAAGAAATCGCACTGAGCGATGAGTACTTCATCAAGCGCAAGCTGTACCCGAACGTCGACTTCTATACGGGTTTGATTTACTCGGCTATGGGTTTCCCAACCAAGATGTTTACACCCTTGTTTGCACTTGGCCGCCTCCCGGGCTGGATCGCTCAGTACCGCGAGATGATCGAAGACCCCTACACCCGGATTGGGCGTCCCCGCCAGGTGTACCAAGGTGTCGTGGAACGCGATTACGTGCCGCTTCGGGCGCGTAGCCGCCGCCAGGCAAGCTAGCCCCATCCGTTTTGGCTGCGGTCCCCACTCGCTTTGGCTGCGGTCCCCACTCGCTTTGGCTGCGGTCCCCACTCGCTTTGGCTGCGAGTTGTAGCCGAGAAATCGCCGTTTAGAAGCACTTGACGCTACAACTCGCAGCCAAAGCGAGTGGGGACCGCAGCCAAAACGAACGGGGCGTAGCTAGACCAGGTGGGAGCCGTCCGGCATTGTGATCGGACGGTCCCCGCGAGCCAATGCTTCAACGGTGCCCGTCACGGAGTTGCGGCGGAAAAGCACGTTCGAAGCACCCGATAGTCTTGAGGCCTGAATAGTCCTGGGGTCAATGAATGAACCCTGGCTGCCAGGAACGACGCCACCACCCGGCATCAGCGAAACCTTGGTGTGTGCGGTTATAAAAAGCCCGGCCTCGACCACACAGTCATCGCCAAGAGGAAGTCCCAGCCCTGAGTTCGATCCCAGCACGCAGCGCTTCCCAATCCGCACGTGTTCGTGGGCGGCATCAGCGACCCTGCCCATTGTTGAGGCGCCGCCCCCAACGTACGAGTCGGCTCCGACCGTCACTCCCTGAGCCAGCCGACCTTCAATGGTCGCCTTCCCCAGAGTGCC
>CAYFRQ010000063.1:0-8499 GCA_964345615.1 uncultured Actinomyces sp.
GTTTCGAGCCGCCTTCATCGAAGTTCCATCCCCTCCACCGATCGGGCCCAACGTGAAGGAGGCCACGCGCAGAGGACGCTGGGTTTGGGTTGTGCTCGTTTTGGTAGCCCTGCTTGGCCTGTACAAGTGCACCGGTGGTGAACTCCCCGGCGGCAACACTGACGCCCTAGGCCCCGTGTCGTTTGCGTCAGTCGTGATTGCAGTCGAACAAGCGGATGAGTGGTTACCGGAGTTGGTCTGGCATGGCACTAACTAAGGATGAGCGCGATCGCCTGCGGAAGCTAACGTTTGAGCTGGACACGTGGGTCAGAAGCGCCGACCTAATCTCTTCACAGCGTTCGGAGCAGCGTGAACAGGGTGAAGCTGCCGCAAACCGTTTTCGAAGGATGGTCACAACCGTTGGCGGACGGGGAGACGCGCGGGCTCAGATCCTGCCCTTGAGCACTGGGGATCTTAGCGGATTGCAGCGATTAGCGAACCTGGAGCGGATGCCAACGTTGGGGGTGAACGCACAGGCTTGGCTGGACAGCCTAAGCCACACACTCCCGCGATATCTGAAAGCGGCAGCTCTCAACTTCAGTTTTAGGCGACATTTCTCCAGGCCTTCGGTTCGGGCCGAAGCAGAGGCCGCAGGCAGGTTTCTTTTAGAGTTTCAAGACCAGGCATCGGTCGCGGGGTTAAGCGACATGATGCGAAGGCTCCGGTCAGGCGAACCGGGGGCACCTGTCACCACCCTGGACCAAGCGCTTGAACCATCCGTTGGCCTCACAAAAGCCCTCTCAATGTCCGGGCCCATTCGCTTGGACAAGGCGGCAGAGCTGATCCCGCTTCGTAGGTCGGTGTCGCACATCCAGAGAGTCATTTCGGGACAGTCTTCGCTTGAAGACCGGATCAATGGTGCTGCGGAGCAGATCAAGATTGAAGTCGCGGATCAGATGCTTAGCGAGATGCCGGTGGAGAAGCTGAGGACGGCAACCCGGGACCGCCTGGTCGTAGCTCCTCTTCGAAAAGCTGGCTTGGACACGGTGGGGCACGTGTTGTTCTTTCCCCGTGAGGTTCAACTTGCGCCCGGGGTGGGCGAAAAGAGCTATTGGCGATTGATGGGGGCTGCGCGGGCCCTTGAGAAAGAGGCCCGCCAGGCCGCTGCAGTCCGTATCGATCCCGACAACCCCATGCCGGCGATGAGGCAACTGATTGCAAGCCTTGCAAACGAAGAACGCTTCCGGGAAGCATTGGATATTCCAAGTCGCCACGAGCTGTTGGAGCTCCTTGAGCCCCTAGCTAACGCTCCACTTCATTCGGCGGCGCGCTTCGTGGTGGCAGGACCCGGGGGCGCTTCTGCAGTTGCAGGCGCAGGCGAGCTGAATCAGTGGTCGACAACCCTGAAGAGCACGGAGCTGACAGAACAGCAGGCTTGGGATGACTTCCTATCCCGGCCTGCGCACTATTACTCCCTCCTTGACGAGCGCGGCTTGGCACCCGTCGACCAGCGGTTGATTGAGGGGGAACTGCCAGCTGACCTCCTTCAAGCGATCCAGCAGATTCGGCTTGACCCTTCCCTTCTCAGTGTTCCCCTCCGCGGATATCAGGACTTCGCGGCCCGCTTCGCCTTGGTGCAGAAAAAGGTGGTAATCGGAGATGAGATGGGGCTGGGGAAGACCATCGAGGCGCTAGCGCTTTTGGCTCACCTGGCAACTCAAGGACCTATTCGTGCCCTTGTCATCTGCCCTGCGGCAGTAGTGACGAACTGGGTTAGGGAAACCCAGGACAAGTCCAAGTTGCCCGTGTACCGACTTCACGGACGCCATAGGGAATGGAACCTGTTGCGTTGGGAAAGAGACGGCGGGGTGGGTGTCACGACCTTCGGGATGCTTGGGTGGCTCGAATCGCAACCCGGGTCTTCGCAGAAACTGGATGCAGTGATCGTTGACGAAGCGCACTTTGTGAAAAACCCAGGGGCTCTCAGATCAGCGCGAAGTCGAAAGCTCATTGAGGGAGCCGATCACGCCGTGCTTATGACGGGAACACCCCTTGAGAACACGGTTGAGGAGTTCAAGACCCTTGTCAGCTATGTCCAACCCGAATTGGCGGCAATGGCGAATGCGCTGGTGCCCGAGCAGTTCCGCTTGGACGTCGCCCCTGCGTACCTTCGGCGCAACCAAGAGGACGTCTTGACTGAGCTTCCTGAACTTATCGAGGTCGATGAGTGGTTGCCACTTTCAGCAGTTGATCAAGCGGCTTACGCCGAAGCGGTCTGGTCCGGCAACTTCCACGGAATGAGGCAAGCCGCGATGCTAAACGGGCCCTCTTCTACGAAGATTCAGAAGCTGGTGGCGCTTGCCGAAGAAGCCCAGGCGAGTGGGCGTAAGGTCGTTGTATTTTCTAACTATCTGCGTGTGCTTGACGCTGCAGTGCAGGCACTGGCAAGTCGAGGAAAAGTCTTTGGCCCCGTCACGGGTTCGGTTGCGCCGAAGGCGAGGCAGAAGATCATTGACGAGTTCAGTGGCGCGTCGGCGGGGGCTGTCTTGGTCTCTCAGGTTCAAGCGGGCGGCGTGGGGCTGAACATTCAGGCGGCTTCCGTCGTGATAATCATTGAACCCCAAGTGAAACCGACGACGGAGTGGCAAGCGATTGCCCGCGCTCACAGAATGGGGCAGCTACGGAGCGTGCAGGTCCACCGGCTTCTTTCAGAGCAGTCTGTTGATGAGCGCATGGTGGAGATTCTTAGGGACAAAGCCCAAGTTTTTGAGGACTTTGCTGCGGTTAGCGAGATGGCCGCCCGCACTCCCGACGCAGTCGACATCTCTGAGAAAGACCTGATTCGTAAGGTGATCGAAGCGGAACAGTCGAGGCTTAGAGAAGAAAACGTCTCCGAGAAACCTTCAGGGGACGATGACAGCGAAGAGGAGGAATCGTGGTAACCGGTGATCCTGGCGGTGCTCTCAGCTCTTGGTCAAGAACAGGTGGGCCAGGCCGGTTTTCACGAAGTGGGTGACAGGAGCGCTCCCTGGCGGCGTCAGTGAATTGCTGGCTGGCCTCCCGCGGTGTCCGGGCCGTCGGGGGTTGAACGTTCCGCCTCCGAAAACTCCGGGGGTGCCAACGGTTGGTGTTGAACAACCGCGACCCAGGCAGAAGATACCGCCTGGCAAGCAGCCTTCGGTTCCGTTAGGTCAACGCCGGTGTCGGTGACGGTTTCCATGTGGTTGATTGCCCCGGAAAGGCGGCAACCCCGCTGGATTCCTCACGGTCAGAGCGATCGGGAAGGAAAACGGCGACGACCGGCGCGGACTCGGACGAGCCACAGCCTGAGAGCAGAAGCGTCAGGGTCGGCGCGGCGGCCGTAAGTGCTGCGCTCGGCAATTCGGCGGGCGCAACCGAGCTTCACACCTACCCACTCGATTTAACCGAGACACCGCGTCACCTGAGGTTCTTGCTTGGCAGAGTTCCTCTACGGCTTCAGGGGGCACCTTGAAACGACAGCCCGCGACGCCGCTGAGCAGGTTGCGCGGACCGGACCCAGCTCATTTCGCGGCGGAGAGGGCGGCGATGAAACTGTCCGTGAACTGGTGGGGCTTAGCCGTCAGGTCTACGGTGGCGGAGCGGATTCGATGGCCCTGGATGAAAGCCTCTTCGTCGATGTGCTCACCGACGCTTGGGTGGAGCAGCAGGCCCTCGGACTTGGGCAGCTGGCTCGGTCGGTCTTGAGACATGAGGTACGCGTAGAGCTGGTAGATGTGGCCGCTGTCAAGGGTCGCATCCCTGTAGTAGCCAGGTTTCGTTAAGGCTGTGTACTTCGTGTCGACAACGATGCGGCGAGCCTGTCCGTGGGTCCGAGGCGACTCAAGGATTATGTCTAGTTTCATGGTAGGCAGTATTGCTCCGATTCCCGCGGACTCGTTGTCGATCTGCCAGTACTGCGGCGTTCCGGGCGACACGCCCCACCCCTGAGGTCCCAACCGGTGCCTGTACAGCCCGTAGGTAGCGTGCTCGAAGAGCTTTCGTAAATAGGGGTCTTCCAGGGAGGGCAGTGGCAACATCTTCGTGCCATCGCTCGTTGTTGGGATGGACAGCGTCATGAGTAGCTCGGAGGCTGCAGCATCAGACGATCGCGTGCCAAGAGCCTCTGGCGTTGCAGGTCTGCCACGTAAGACAGCTTGGGCACCGGACCTGTGACTCCAGCGGATTCAAGCTGACGTGCCAAAGAGAGGTAACGGGGCTCATTCGGCACTAGCCGTGCCGCACGTTTGAGGGCGTCCCGGACCAGCCGGTTAGCCGGTGTGTCGGTGACGATTTCGTCATATGTGCAGGCCACTTGTCCTTTACGAAGGAGTTGTCCTCGTTCAGTCGGGAGCGCGTTGATCCGGCCGCGCACGCGCGTTAGCGGCTTTGTTGTTTCTCGGAAACCGACCGTGAGGCCGCTGTGGATTCGCTGGGTGACCTCGTCGGCAAGGATCGAGGCAATAAGTTCCGAGAGGTCTTCTGGGTTCTCTTCAGCCCCGACTAGGGAAGCTCCGTCTGCGCGATAGAGCCGCGACGCGAAGAGCTACAGGAGCCAGATGTTGCGAACCGGTATCTGCACCGTTAGCCGCCGAGCAGTTTGGCGATTGCCGCATCAACTGAGCCTTTGCGGTCGAACCAGTACTCCTCTAAGAGGGGGCGGATCTCGGTTTCAACCACGCGTCGCCACCACTCTTGTGTGCTGAGGCCTGTCGTTTCTAGTTTGTCCGCTGGCGTGAAAAAGCTGTGCCCAATGCGGTATTGAGGGCCGAGGGTAGCGTCTTCCGTGATCGTGTCGTTGAGGGCGCGCATCCGCTGGCCGTATGTCTCCAAGCGCTCGAGTTCGTACCCGAGTCCGCTAACGTGCTGTGCCCAGTCTTCATCGAAGCATGGCTCCATCTCGATGAACGCGAAACGACGCCGGAGCGCGATGTCAACCATCGCCAAGGAGCGGTCAGCGACGTTCATTGTTCCGATAACGTAGAGGTTTGGAGGCACGTAGAAGAGTTCACCTTCACGAGGGTATGCAAGACGCATTCCACACTCGGGAGTGCGTTTGTCGGCCTCCATCAGGGTCAGCAGTTCGCCGAAGATCTGGGCAGGGTTGCCACGGTTCGCTTCTTCGATGACTAGGACATATGGGTCGGTAGGGTTTTTGGACGCCTCCGCGCAAACTTCAAGGAACGGTCCATCTGTTAGTTCGAGGGTGGCCGAGGACGTTGGTCTCCACCCCCGCACAAAGTCCTCGTATGTGAGGGAGGGGTGGAATTGGACGACCTTGACGTGGGTGGACTCGCGCTCATCGCAAAGTGCCCAGCCAAGACGCCTCGCTAACCAGGTCTTTCCTGTTCCGGGCGGGCCTTGAAGGATGATGTTCTTCTTAGCTTTCAGGCGCTCCAGGATTTCTTCGAGCTCCGCCTCGGAAAGGAACGATCCGTCTTCGCGGATAGACTCGACCGAATAGGGTTCGCTAGAGGGGCTCTGGTCTACCAGCTCTGTCACCCCTGGGTCCGTGATCGGAGCGTCCTGCGGGGACTCGTTGGGCGACGATCCGTGGAGCCAAGCCGCATAAGACAGTTCGACGAACGTCTCGAATGGTGTGTCCGGGCCAGCAAGCCACGCGCTAAGCTTCTCGGTATTGTCGAGAAACTGTGCGCCGTTGATGCGGGATTTCAAGGTCAGTGATGCAGCTAGTTCCGGGAATTCCTCCTGCAGGTAATCGCGGTTGACAGAGTCGTACGCCGCAAAGTGGTCCGGTCTCGCCCAGTAAATGCCCATGGTGAGTTTGGCCGTGCTACGGCGAGCGGCGGCGTCGAACGATCTGATAAGAGTCGCGCGGGTTTCTTCGTTCATGTCTGCGGTGTACGCAACTTCTGCGGAGCACAGGTCCCAGAGGGAGTCGATGTCTTGGGCCGAGCGGTCTTTCTCCCGAGGGAAGAACCAAGAGTTCATGTTGTTGACAACTGGAATCCCAGGAAACGTGGTTGGGGAGGGTAGCTTCACATCGAACTCGCGCGCGAAAGCCGCAGCGATTGCAGCACGAGCGTCGTCTCTGATCTGTCGGTTGAACGTCGCGAGGACCGAGAACGGATCGATGTCTCGGATCGGTCCCCGTTTCTCGTCATCGTATTGGTCGGCTTGGAGGTACTTGAATAGCTTCGGATGCCCGGACTCCGTGGCAACGTTCCATACCTTCTCTAAGAGAACTCCCCGGTCGTGGCGGTAGGGCAGGAGCGCGTTGGCCAGTGCCGCATAGAAGGACGTTCACGCGAAGTTGGGTAGGCCATCGAGTGGTGGGGCGTCGACAAGGCTCGTGGTGGCGTCCTCTGCGGCTTTCGGCGCATTGCGGCTTGCGTCTCCTTGGGAGGGATTCTTTGTGACACGCAGTCCGGCGCGAAGAGGGCCGCCCTCGGTTGGTCCGTTTTCCGCCTGGTCATCGCGAGTTCCGCGTGTTGTTGCCATCTACCAAGGATAACGAGCTGTGCGACAGGCTGTCTTTGAGACGGCTGTCCGCGTTAACACCTGAATCCCGCGGCAAGCCTAACCGGAGCGTGGAGGCAGTCGGCGACCCAGAACTGCGTCAGTTTGTCTTCGCTCCGACAGAGGATCTCCAGCACCTCTTGGTCCCCGGCCATTTGTGCAAGGTATTACTCGTTCTGCGGGATGTCTTTGATAGGTTCTCCTTTCCGTTTTTGGCCAAGGGAACGGAGCACCCCGCGCGCCGACACTTGCTTGGGTTTCAGCGCAAAGGAGTTCCTACACGGTTGGGAACACCTGGGGAGCTCCCTTCCGGCTTCCTCCTGTTATCACAGGCTCGCTCCGAACAGGTGAGGTTTCTGGTGCGACCTGAGTGGTTTCGCTGGGGATCAGAGGCCCAGATGCGGAGTAGCCTTCGGTGGGACTCTCGTGTTCCAGAAAGATGGAGATTGTGAAATCCAAAGCTAGCTTGGCGCTTGGCGCTTTTCTGTTGGTTGCTTTGTCCGCACTCTCAGGGTGCGGTGCGACGTCGTCAGGCTCGGGCTCGAATTCAGCGCCGGAACATGTGCGGGTGGACTGCGAGTCATGGCATGACTCGTTGGTTGAAGCAGAGCGCGCTAACGACAGCGACTTCATCAACCAAAACATGAACCAGTTTGGCGATGCCTGTCCTTCGCAGCACAGCGACTTCATCGACTACATTTCTGCCAGAAACTCGGTGGAGAGCGGCACGCTTTCCTGTGCGGACTTGCACGAGTTTGGTATCTCGGCCCACGTCGAGAGTCTGCTCTTTGAGGAAGGAACCTGCAGCGTCACCGATCTGTCAGCTACGCCAGTCGATTCGGGTGGAACGGGGGGCTTGTATGAGTCCACAAGTTGGCCTGAGGGTGGCATTGGGTGGGACGAGGCCGCTGGCTACGTGGGAACGTCCAAATATGTTTGTGGACCGATCGCTGATGCCTCCAACACCGAATGGGGCGTCTTTATCAACCTCGGGAATCCGTACCCTAATCCGGACAGGTTCACATTCATCAGTTGGGACTACGAGCTTTACGACTTTCCGCCAGTGGGCGTGGTTGCCTGCGCTCAGGGAGAGATTTACCTTTACGAAGGAGTCACTCAGATGGAAGTCCCGGACCCGGGCCAGATCCACTACTGGGAGTAGCCTCGACGGGGCTCTCGAAGGGCGGGGGGATCTTGAACTAGCGTGTCAGCCAGGAGCAGGCATAGGGAGCAGTAGGATAAAACCATGCCTAGAACGAAAATTGCCTGGCTCGGCGCCGCGTTGTTTTTCCTGCTCATGATTGGTTCAGCGCTCCTTGCTGCTATCGGCGTGTGGAATCATCGGTGGGTGCCAGCTCTGGTGACGCTAGTGCTGATGATCGTGTTTGGGTTCTTGGCGAGCATTTTTGCAGTCTCTTCCCTGAACTTGCTTAAGTTCTTGATCCTGGTGGCATGGATCGTAGCTGCGGTGGTTGGCATTATTGGCTGGCAGAACGGTGAGACTTCTGTGTTCGTTGGCGGCCTGATCACTTTCCTGCTGCTGCCCTTCGTTGGTGGCCTTGCCATTTTGTGGCAGCAGACGCTGGAGCGCATCATCCTGCAAGCTTGGATGAAGCGAAGCCTGGGAGAGCCCTAAACGCGGTGGCGGCGCATTTCGTTACTTCGGGTCAGGGTAGGCGCGTGGGGTACGTTTGGTCGGAAATGCGTGGAGCACCCGGGAGTCGCGAAGCGATAAGATCCGCGTGCTCAGTTCTGGGCTTGGAGGGGGCGTTGAAGACCCGGGTGTGGAGACTCCGTTAGCGGTTTACGCCCTGGCGACTATTGCCAGCCGGTCCCGCGCTCGGCTCATCGCCACGTACTGCAGTGAGCGCTGCTGCAGCGCGTAGTCCTCATCGCTTTCGAACGGCATCGGGCGGGGCAGCAGCGCCACCACGTTCACAAACTCCAGCCCTTTAGCCCGGTGCATCGTCATCACCGCCACCTGTTTACCGCTTCCCCTGGACCTATGTATCTGTCGCGCCT
>CAYFRQ010000064.1:0-8203 GCA_964345615.1 uncultured Actinomyces sp.
GCTGAGACCGGTGGGCCACTGGTAGATTTCGTGAAAGATGAGGCCAAAGGCAAGGGCACCGGGGCGTGGACCGTGATTGCCGGGGCTGAGTACGGTGTTTCCGTAAGTGTCATCGCGGAAGCGCTTTTTGCGCGGGCCACCTCCTCCGCCCGCGCGGAGCGTGACTTCTGGGTTGATCGTGGCGAACCGGTTAGCGGAGCCATGCACATGTCGGTGGAGTCCATCCGCATGTCTTACCGGGCGGCCCGTCTCATCGCCTACCAGCAGGGCCTGGCGCTTCTGCGCGCGGCCTCGCACGAAAACAGCTGGGACATCAACTTGGCCGAAGTGGTGCGGGTGTGGCGCGCCGGCTGCATCATAAGGGCTGGTTTCCTCGATGACCTCACGGACGCACTGCGCCAGAACCCCGAAGCACCGTCATTCCTGGCCCAAGCTCCCTTCCGTGAGCAGTTGGCCGAGGCATATGAGTCGATGCGCCACGTCGTTTCCGCAGCTGCACTGGGTGGGGTTCCAATGCCTGCGACCGCGGCGGCACTGAATCACCAAATCATGATGATGACTGATCCACTGCCGACGGCTCTGGTTCAACTGCAACGCGACTATTTCGGGTCGCACACATACGAGCGCACTGATCGTCCAGGCAGTTACCACGTGGTCTGGGAAGAAGACGGCAGAGAGATCCAAGCGTGACCCCTAGCGAACAGACTGTCAAAGCAACGAGAACGAGGAATGAGAAATGACCGAGAAAGCTGACCTTCCCGAAGCCCGCTCTGTAAAATTCGCATCGGCTGTGGAGCCGTTCGTCTTGGCCATAGACATTGGTTCGGGGTCCACACGCTGCTGCCTTTACGACGGTTACGCTCGTCCCGTTAAGGGCCGCACGATAAAAGCCGACCACTCCTTTACAGAGTCCGCCGACGGGACCGCGGAGATCGACGCCGACCAGCTGGTTGAGGAATGCGCGTCCGTGATCAGCAGCGTCGTGGAGGGCATCGAACCTGGCCTCATCAAGGGTGTCGTGATGGACACGTTCGCTTCCACCCTGGTTTGTGTGGACAGCGAGGGCGACGCCTTGACCCCATGCATCACCTACGCTGATGGGCGCTCAGCCAAGCACCTGGCCGAACTGCGCAAGGAGCTTGACGAGGCCGAAGTCCACCAGCAGATCGGCGCACGCCTGCACACCAGTTACCATCCGTCCAGGTTGCGCTGGCTTAAAGACACGGCACCTGATGTTTTCGAAAAGACGGCGAAGTTTGTCTCCCTCGGTGAGTACATCTACGCGAAGTTAGCTGGGGTTCACGGCGCTGCAACCTCAACGATGTCGTGGGCTGGGATCCTGAACCGGCACACCCTGGCTTTGGATGAGGCCCTGCTTACCGCCTCCGGGGTAACTCTCGACCAGTTCAACCCAGTCGTTGATCCCGACCACCCGTTTACGGACGTTTCGCCCCGGGTGGCGGAACGCTGGCCGGCTCTCCAGGGCGCCGCGTGGTTCCCCGCGATCCCCGATGGCTACGCCTCTAACATGGGGGTTGGTGCCAACAATCCGCTGACCGCGGCGATGTCAGCGGCGACATCTGGTGCCATCCGCGTCATCGTCCCGGGCACACCAAAGATCCTACCTTCGGGTCTTTGGGCTTACAGGGTTTCGCGGGACGAGTCCATTGTCGGTGGGGCCCTCAACGATGTTGGGCGAGTCATGTTGTGGATGGAGGACACCTTCGCTCCGGTGACTCCGGAAGAGATTCACCGCACCCTGCTGGCGCTACCGAAAAAAGGCACGCCGCTGGTTTTACCGTTCCTCACAGGGGAGCGGGCCACCGGGTGGGCTGGAAACGCGCGTGCGGTGTTCGCGGGCGTGTCCTCTTCCACTACCTCATTGGACCTTTGGCGTGGTGCCTCCGAAGGCGTTGCCGTGTCTTACGCGCGGGTGTTTGAGCAACTGAAGCTGGCGAACCCGCAGCTAGAGAGAGTCATAGCCTCAGGTGGGGTCAGCCGGTTCTATCCGGGGCTTATGGATATCACCGCAAACGCGATCGGTTTCCCCGTGCAGGTCGTGGACGTGAAACGAGTGACCATGCGGGGCGCAGCCGTCATGGCCCTCTCAGTGTTGGTTCCCGACCAGCGTGTGGCGGTGGTCCCCCCAACTGAGCTCACGATCCCCTCCCCGGATCAAGCGAAGTACTACAACGACTTGCAGGTCGAGTTCGAAGAGCTTTACCACGAGGTGATCGGCTCGGCTAGTTGATCAAAGACGGTGTCTCCCGTGCCTGACCCATCTCAGGGCTGGGTGCGGGAGTCACCGTTCTTGGGCCTCGTTGTCGGTTAGTCTTGCGTGCCCAGTCTTGTTGTCTGCCAACTAGAGGTTCGCGCACTCCTTGGCGAGCGCAGTGATTCCCGCCCAGTCCTTCTCAGCAATCAGGTTCTTTGGCGTTAGCCAAGAACCCCCACAGACCGAAACATTGGCGAGCGCCAAGAAGTCGGGTGCGGTCGAGGGCGTGATACCACCGGTAGGGCAGAAGGTCACTTCCGGGAACGGGCCGGCAAAAGCCTTCAGGGTGTTGGTGCCACCGGCCGCCACTGCCGGGAAGAACTTCATGAACCGGAAGTTATCCGCATAGGCCAGCATCAGTTCAGACGCAGTCGCGACACCGGGAAGTAGATCCAAGTCCCTCTCACGGCAGGCGGCTCCCATAGCCTGCGTGTAGCCGGGGGTGACGGCAAAAACACCACCGGCGTCCTTGACCCTCTGCGCGTCTTCGGGAAGTTTCAAGGTGCCGGCACCGACAACCGCCTCAGGGACCGCGGCTGCCATGGCCTCAATCGCATCCAGTGCGGCCTCGGTGCGGAGCGTGACCTCAAGTACTGACAGCCCACCTTCCACCAACGCGGACGCCAAAGGAATGGCATCAGCGACGTCATCGATGACGATGACCGGGATGATTGAGCCGCGACCGACCCAGGGGTTTTCGAGCATGGTCTCTCCTATTTGTTGCGCTTGCCCTTAGCTGCTTTCCGGGCTGAAGCTTGTTTCGTTAGTCCAGCAACCATGTGCAGGCACCCTGTTCGGCCCCTGACACGGTGGCCCGCATCCCTGAGAAGATGTCGCGTCCCATGCCTAGGATTCCGGTGACGCCGCGCCGGTCGGGCTCTCTGGCATCGAACTCTTCTGGACTCACATCCACCGAGAGGGTGCGTCCTTCAGCGTCCAGTGTGAGGACGTCACCAGTTCGCAACCGCGCGCAGGGCCCACCGGCCGCCGCCTCGGGGGTCAGGTGGATAGCTGCTGGGATGCGGCCGGACGCCCCGGACATGCGTCCATCGGTGACCAGGGCGACCCGGTGTCCGTCGCGTTGTAGGGATCCCAGGATTGTGGTGAGACGGTGGAGCTCGGGCATGCCGTTAGCCTTGGGACCCTGGAAGCGCACCACTACGATCACGTCGTGGTTCAGGTCGCCGCGGTTGAACGCCTCCACTACTTCCTCTTGGTTGTCAGCAACGAAGGCCGGTGCGCTGATCAGACGGTTCTTGGGGGCGACTGCCGACACTTTGATGACGGACCTGCCGAGGTTCCCAGTGAGCAGGGAAAGACCCCCTGTCGGTTCAAACGGATCGTCGGCCACGCGAACAGTGTCCGGGTCCGGTGAGGTCGCCGGCGGGTCCACGAACCGAAGCTCACCGTCAGCGTCAAGCTCGGGACGCTTCGCCTGAGCATTGATGCCGCCGCGGTTGACCGTCAGAACGTCCTCGTGTAGCAGATTCAGGTCCAGCAGCTGTTTGATGATGAAACCCGTGCCTCCCGCGTTCTCAAAATCGTTGATGTCGCTGGCACCGTTCGGGTAGATGCGAGCCAGCAGCGGGACGTTCTCAGAAATCTGGTTGACGTCAGTCCAGTTGATGTCGATCCCCGCAGCGCGCGCAACAGCAATGAAGTGGATCAGGTGGTTCGTGGATCCGCCCGTGGCAACCAGAGCAACGAAGGCATTCACCAGGGACTTCTCATCAACCAGTTTACCGATTGGAGTGTAATTGTCGCCGCCCAGCCTAATGTCAACCGCGGTGCGCACCGCTTCGCGGGTGAGTGCCTCACGTAGCGGGGTGTAGGGCGGGACAAAGGCGGCGCCTGGGACGTGGAGTCCCATCGCCTCAAGCAGCACCTGGTTTGAGTTAGCCGTGCCGTAGAACGTGCAGGTCCCCGCGGAATGGTACGCGGCGAACTCAGTGTCTTGGAGGTCTTCACGTGAGGCTTCACCACGCACGAACGCCTCCCGCACTTTAGCCTTCTGGGAGTTCTTGATCCCGGAACCCATGGGTCCTGCCGGGACGAAAACACAGGGGACGTGTCCCATGGACAGTGCCCCGATCAGCAGCCCGGGAACGATCTTGTCGCAGATGCCCAGAAGAAGCGCCGTGTCGTAGACGTCATGGGAAAGCGCGATCGCTGTGCTCTGTGCGATCACGTCTCGAGAGAACAGGGACAGCTCCATGCCGGGGGTGCCCTGCGTCACCCCGTCACACATCGCAGGCGTGGCACCGGCGACCTGGGCGTTCGTCTTTGTCCTGCGGGCCTCATCGCGGATGATCTCCGGGTAGTCCTCATAGGGGCGGTGCGCCGAAAGCATGTCGTTGTATGAGGTGACGATACCCAGGTTGGTCCTGTCGTCGTAGAGAACGAGCCGTCGTTCTTCTGGCCGTTCCGCGGCGAATGCGTGAGCCAGGTTCGCGCAACTGAGTCGCTGTCGTGGGTTGGTGCGTCCCCCCATCTCTTCGATGTTCTGGAGGTAGGCCTCGCGCGTGGCGGCGCTCCGTTTGATTATTCGATCGGTTATCTCGGCGATCGCAGGGTCCAGAGTCATGACACTCCCTTGTGTGGCTACCACCAAATATACGTTGGCAATGCAGGACAACGCGGCAGTATCGCCCCGAGATCGCCCGAGCGATGCTTCTCAGGGGCATTGGTGACCGGAACCTGGGGGGGGTAAGGCGATCGCTTCGGCTCCCATGACGGGGAGCCCGGGCAGCTGGTCGCGTCGCTCGCTATAGTGAACGCACTATGGCGAAGCCTGAAGTAGACCTTCCTCGTTCCCCTGGCGGTCTTTCGTGATGTACAACGTTCTGATGATCCTGCTTGGGGTCATCCTGACACTCGGCACGGCTGTGTTTGTGGCCGCCGAGTTCTCTTTTGTGGCACTTGACCAAGCGTCCGTTGAGCGCAAAGCCGAACAGGGAGAGCGTGGGGCGGCCCGCGTGCTGCGCGCCCTGAAACACCTGTCAACGCAGCTTTCTGGTGCACAGGTTGGCATCACGCTTACAACGATTCTGCTGGGCTACACGACGCAGGCCGCGCTGGCGACCATGTTCCAGGATCTGTTTACGTCCCAGGGGCTCAGCCTGGCCCTCTCCATCGGGTTCGGAGCAGCAATCGCACTTGTCCTGGTCAACGTGTTCTCCATGCTTTTCGGTGAGCTGGTGCCGAAGAACATGGCGCTCGCAGATCCCATGAAAACTGCGGCCTTGACGTCTGGTGTTCAAATGGCTTTCACCTGGGTGTTTGCGCCGGTGATCAAGGTCTTGAATGGGACCGCGAACTGGATTCTGCGCAGGTTCGGGATAGAACCAAGAGAAGAACTGTCGTCGGCCCGGTCCGCTTCGGAACTGGCGTTCCTAGTTCGCCACTCAGCAGACCAAGGTGTTTTGGCAGATGAGACCGCGGACCTCTTTACGCGTTCCATCCTGATGGGGGAGTTGACCGCAGCAGACGTAATGACTGATCGAGGTGCTGTTGCGTACCTTCCGGAGGACGCCACTGCTGCTGACCTCATTGATCTGGCCGAGGAAAGCGGGTATTCACGCTTCCCTGTTTTAGACCAGGATGGGGAGGGCGTTATCGCCATTGCCTCGCTGCGCAAAGCAGTTGCAATCCCACCTGAAAAACGAGACCTGGTCCCGGCGGCGTCGCGGTCCCTGTCCGTTGAACCCAGCTATGTGCCGGAAGCCGTGGGGCTCGCGCCACTGCTAGTCGAGCTCCGTTCGGGCGTGCAAATGGCGGTCGTCGTCGATGAGTACGGTGCGACCGCCGGGATAGTGACGCTCGAGGACGTTGTGGAAGAGCTGGTCGGCGAGGTCTCTGACGAGCACGACCGCAGGCGGGTCGGGATCAAACAGGCTCCCGGCGGCGGGTACCTGGTCCCGGGCACGCTCCGTCCCGATGAGCTTGCCGCGAAGACGGGCATCGAGGTCGATGACGACGGCCCCTTCGAAACCCTGGCTGGTTTCGTGATGGACAGGTTGGGGGCGATCCCGCAGGTCGGGGACACTGTGCAGGAGCGCGGGGTAGTTATCGAAGTGGTCGCGATGAAGGGTAGGCGTGTAACGCGCTTGCGGGTTGCCGAGGCGGGTGAAACCAAGTGAACCCGGTGCTTGGGCTGGGGCTAACGGCGGTCTTTCTGGCGGTCAATGCTTTCTTTGTGGCCGCCGAGTTTGCAGTGACCTCTTCCAGGAGGGCAAGGGTTGAGCCTCTTGCGGAGCAGGGTAAAAGGGGAGCTAAGGCGGCGCTCCATGCGTTGGAACACGTCTCCGTCAACTTGGCGACCTGCCAGCTTGGGATAACAATCGTGTCCACTTCGCTTGGTGTCATCGCGGAGCCGGCAATAGCTCACTTGATCTCAACCCCGCTAGAGCAGGTGGGTGTGTCTGCCGCGGGCGCGCATGCGACGGCCTTCATCATTGCCTTGCTTCTGGTGCTTTTCCTTCATGTCGTGTTCGGGGAAATGGTTCCGAAGAACATTTCTATAGCCAACCCTGAGCGAGCCCTGTTGCTTTTGGCCCCGTCGCTGAGTGCGATTGGGAAGGCTGCGCGCCCCGTGGTAGTTGGGCTGGACCACGTCTCAAACTGGTTCCTGCGCTTGTTTGGGGTCGAGCCGGGCTCGGAGATTTCTGCGACCTACACTGCGCAGGAGGTCGCCTCGATTGTTGAACTGTCCAGGGAAGAAGGAAAACTCGAGGACGACCTGGGGTTGCTAACTGGAACACTCGAGTTTACGGAGGAGACCGCAGGCTCCCTCATGGTTCCCCTGGACCATCTGGTCGTGATTACGGAGCCGGTGATCCCCAGCCAGGTAGAGGCGCTGGTCACTAAGACGGGGTTTTCCCGCTTCCCTGTTGCAAACCAGCAGGGGAAGCTAACCGGCTACGTGCACCTTAAGGACGTCCTGTTTGCGAAGGGCGCGGAGCGGGATCGTCCTTTAGAAAGCTGGAGGGTACGCGACCTTGGCCGCGTTTCTTCAGTAGTTGAGGCTGAGGAAGCTCTGCGGGACATGCAGTCCAAGGCGACGCACATGCTCGCCGTGACCGGACCTGGAAAAGAAGGGACTGAGGTCCGGGGAGTTTTGTTTCTTGAAGATCTGTTAGAAGAGCTGGTGGGGCAGGTTCAGGACTCTCTGCAGAGAAGACGGAACTAGTGTTTTGAGCTGTGCGAATAAGCAACGTCACAGCGTTTAGGTCTCCACCCGTGACTAAGGGCACCCCCACGCGTTGGTTGAACGCGTAGAATCTTTCACGGTAAGCGAAGAGCAGGCGGTTTTCGGGCCGGGTTTTTGCGGCCGCTTCAGTTTTTGTAGTCCTGGTTTGGAGAGTGGATGAGCCTCAGCAGTGCGGAACAAGCGCACTTCCCGAAGCGCAGCGAGCTACACGGGAATCTTCAGAACACCACTCAGAGCGTCAGCACTTCGCAGGCCGCTACCGTCCAGCGTGAAAGTGTCAAAGGCAAGAGTGCGCGCCTAAACCTGCGCACCGGTGCGGGTCTGGCTGGGGCAATCCTGTTGGCTTTTACTGGATATGCCGCGCCTGCCAGGGCAGAGGCTCCGTCGCAGGACCTTTCGGGAAGCGCCGCGAGCAGGGAAGATTCGTGGGCGGACCTAAAGTCGGCTGACCTTGTTGACACAGGTGAGCTCGCGGGGACTGTTGCCGCTGCTTCCCGGGCGCGCATGCGCACTCCGGTTCTTGAGAACGGTTGCGTGGCTCTGGCTGGTGCCGCTAACGGTTCCCGGACGATAACCCACCAGCAACGCGTTTACATGCCGCTCGAAGCCGGGACGCATTCGACCTCGTCCGGCTACGGGTACCGCGTCCACCCGGTGACGGGGGAGTATTCCTTCCACGAGGGCGACGACTTTCAGGCCGCGGCGGGGACTGCCATTCA
>CAYFRQ010000065.1:0-8018 GCA_964345615.1 uncultured Actinomyces sp.
CGACGGGACCTGCGAGCGCTGCGCCGACCACTGTCAGCCACAGGAACCACCCGGGCCGCAAGCCCTTCCACGCTGAGTAAGCAAGGACCACCCCGGCGAGCAGGACAATGAGCCCCACCGATATCAGCACTGTGCGTCCAGCAGTTGACGGGTTCCGTTCGACGTTCGCAAGCATCACCCACAGCCCGATGGCCGCGATGAACAGCATGGCCCCCAAAGCGCCAAGACCAATGGGATTGGGAAGTGCCTTCTCCTCCTTTTCGGGTTCGTACAAGGACGGATAGGCGGGCGTCGCGTAGTAGTAGGGGTTAGTGGCTTCCGTGGGCAGTGGCAGGTTACTTCCCGCTCCTGTCCCTCCTGAGGGGACCGGGTCCGGGATCTCCTGTGTCTGATTTTCGTTCATGCCACCACTTTGTCGAAGGAAGGTCGGCATGGCTATCAGGGGACACCCTGAAAAAACCCTGAGCCGCCCCTGGCAACTGCTTTCTTCCTCGTTCTGGTCTAGAAACTCTGCGACCATGTACGGGTGAACGACTCTGAGAAACGCCCTTTGCGGTTGGCGCAGCCCGGCAGCCCCGGGATGGCCGAGCCGTGGATCGGAGGCGTGGCCTCTGGTGTGGCCGAGCGCTCTGGGATCGCAGTGCGCCTTGTCCGCGCGGGGTTCGTGGTCCTCAGCGGTCTTTTTGGCGTGGGGTTTCTGCTGTACCTCTGGCTGTGGACGTCGCTGCCAGCGGATGGGGAGGAGTACCGGGGGTCTGAAGGTCGCTTCTTGGCACTGCCTCTGCGCCGACCACCTGGGTCCTCACAAAGCCACGCTGTTGCGGGACAGCTTTTTCTTGGTGGCATCGCGTTCCTGGTCGTTGGGGCTGCAGTTGCCCTTTCCACCGCGCTCTGGTCTTGGCGGTGGGAAGTGGTTCTGGCGGCCGTCGCTGTTGCGGCCGGCCTGTTGCTCACTTGGGTTCAGGCCCCAAAGTTCACGGCGCGTCGTAGGCAGGAAGCGGCTGCTTACGCTACCACTGGCTTGGCTTTGATTCTTGGTGGGACTGCGGTGCTTTTCGCCGAGGCCGGGTGGGTGAAAGGGAAGCAAGCAGCCTTCTACGTCGTCGGCCTGGTGGCTGTGGGTTTGGCGGCTGCGCTGGTGCCCTTAGTTATCCGAGTTATGGGTGACTTGGCTCTGGCACGCGAGCGAGAGGCGCGAGAGGCCGAAAGGGCTCACATCGCGGCTCACCTGCATGACTCGGTCCTGCAGACGCTGACTCTGATCAGGGGCGCGGCGGAGGATCCGGCGGCGACCCGAGCATTGGCGCTTGCCCAAGAAAAAGAGCTGCGGTCTTGGCTTTATGCGGGTCAGCCGCAGCCTGACCGTTCCCTGGCACAACTGTTACGGGAACAGGTTGCCACCTTGGAAGCTTCGCACGGGGTACCCGTTGAGGTGGTTACGGTTGGTGACGCGCAACCGAGTACGGCAGGGCAGGCTGGAGTCGCGGCTGCGGCCGAGGCCGTGGCGAACGCGATCCGGCACGGGGAGCCGCCCATCACCGTGTTCCAAGAGGTGCACGGCGGGGACTTAGAGATTTACGTGAAGGACGCGGGGGATGGCTTCGACCCGGAAGCGATCCCAGCGGATCGACACGGGTATCGGGGTTCGATCGTTGACCGCGTTGAGCGAGTGGGGGGAACCGCCGTCATGCGATCGCCAGGGCAGCCTGATGCAGAGGGACGCGGGGCCGGCACGGAGATCCGTATCTTTATCCCGGGTCAGGCAAACTGAGGTCGGCCCGGCCCTTGTGGTTCGTGGGTTTCAAGGGGAGGAGTCCGGATGGCTATTTCGGTGCTAGTGATTGATGACCATCCGCTGGTGAGAGCGGGGGTGAGGGCCAGCCTAGAGCCGCACCGGGAAGTCGAAGTGGTCGGGGAGGCCGCGGACGTTGAGAGTGCCATTCAGGCTGTGCGGGACCTGCGCCCAGATGTTGCGCTCCTAGATATTCACTTACCGGGCGGCTCCGGTGGGGGCGGGCCGGAGGTTGCTAAGCGCTGCTCTGACTTGGACGGGACCTACTTCCTTTCGCTTTCGGTCTCAGATTCACCCGAGGACGTCGTTGCAGCGATTCGGGCAGGCGCCCGTGGCTACGTCACCAAATCGGTCTCAGCGAAGGCACTGGTTGCAGCCATCGAGCAGGTTGCAGCGGGGGACGCTGCGTTCAGCCCCCGGCTGGCGGGGTTCGTGCTGGATGCTTTCGGGACGGAGGCAGCCCCGGAAGAGACTGACGAGCTGGAGTTGCTCACGGCTCGCGAACAAGAGGTTATGCGTCTGATCGCTCGCGGCTACACCTACAAGGAGGTTGCGGGGGAACTGTATCTATCCGTGAAGACCATAGAGACTCACGTGTCGAGCGTCTTGAGGAAGCTACAGCTCTCAAACCGCGCGGAGCTTGCCTTGTGGGCGGCAAAACGCAACATCGTCTAGCCTCGCTACGGCCACCGCGCGCTGTGGCCCTGTGCTCGATAGGCTTTGAGAAGTATTGCGCGCACAGACGGGGTTCGTAAATGACCGACCAGCCTGAGTTGCCGGCCGAGCATCGCTCCGCAGCGACTACTTCGAGTTCAGATCGGGCGGACGCAGATCTGCCGGGCCCCGCCAGCGAGTTCGAGAGCGCCATCGTCCTCACGGAGCCCGACCCGGAAGCACCTGCTCCGAAGGGGAGGATCCGCAGAATCTTGGCATCCAGGGCGTTTCAGTTCGCACTCGCTGCAGTGATCCTGGCACTGGTGTTTTGGCTACTTGCCAAAGAGATCCATCCGGACGAGATCAAGGAAGCACTGGGTGAGGCGAACCTGTGGTGGGTGCTTGTGGCGTTCTTAGTGGGGATGCTGACCTGGGTTGGCGCCGCGATCGCATTCCGGGTCCTGTCGAGTGTCCGCATCCCGTGGAAGGACGCAATCGGGGTCCAAATGGCCTCGTCCTTCGTCGGCGTTGCAGCTCCCGCCGGACTTGGTCCCGTTGCGCTGCACCTGGACTACCTGAAGCGAAGAGGCACAGAGACTGCCCCTGCGGTTGCCATCGTGGCCCTGATCCAGATCGCGCAGGTGGTCACCTCCGTGACGATGCTTGCGGTGGCACTCCCCTTTGACAACGAGTTCCCCAAGATGGACCTTCCTATGCGGAAGATCCTGATTATCGCGGCGCTGGTTCTGGCCCTGTTGTCCACGCTTTTAGTGATCCGGCGTGTGCGGGAGTTCTTGCTTGGAAAGCTCAGGAAGTACTGGGGTCAAGTCCAACCTCAGATTGGGTTTGTGAAGGAACGGCCCATCTCTGTGCTCTGGTCGTTTCTGGGCGTGGTGCTACAAACCGGTGCGAGCGCCCTGGCGTTGGTGCTCTGCATGGAAGCGATTGGCTCGCCAATCTCGTTCGCGATGGGTATCACGATCTACCTGGTTGGGAACACCCTTGGCAGTGCGGTTCCCGTTCCCGGTGGGATTGGGACGACGCTTGCGGCCACTGTCGGAGCTTTGACTCTGGCTGGGGCACCGACGGCGCTTGCCGCGACAGGGACAGTGCTGTTTCGTCTGGTGACTTTCTACCTGCAAGTGCCGATCGGCGCGGTTGCCTTCGTGCGCCTGCAGCGCAAGCACTTGCTGTAGCCCCGAAGCCCGCGAAGATCAGCGAGTTCGGGAATGCGCGCGTCGGAAGTCGCCGCAACCGTGGGTTGGCCCGATAAGAGAACTGCCACCTACCAGGTGGGCGGTGGGTGGGCAGCGAATGTCTTCGTTCGTCACCAAACCCGCTCCCCGGGCAGTTGGGACGTAAGACCTATATGCTGAGGATAGTTCGGAGGCGAAGGACGGCCTCAAACTACGTTCATAGCAGGGCAAATGGCGGCGACTAAAACTCGTTCCAAAGCTCAATATCGCACTGTTGTAGTTGGATGATCACAGTTCTGGGCGCTGTGATGCTCGTAGCGGGCATAGTTGCCTACGGGACGGTCGGATCCCAGTTGAAGTCGCAACACCTGGTTGTCCCAGGTGACGCGCCTTCGAACGCTGGAAAGGCTGTGTCAGGTCCTTTCACCGCTTGGTCAATGCAAGAGGTTATTGGGATCCACGCCGATCATGCAACGGACGGTCTGAGCTACGCGGACCTTGGCACCGTGGTTGACGAGATGAAAGAGCAATATGGCGAGGACTCTGACGAGGCTGCCGAAGCTCAGGGCATGCGCAACACTCAGATGAACGCTTCGTTCCTGCGCGCATCGCTCTTCACGTCCATTCTGGCGTTCGGCGTTTCTCTGTTGGTGATTGGCACGGGACTCGGTATTTTCTTGACGGGCACCGTTTTCCTAAGGCACCCCGGGAAGACCTGGTCGTTGCTGAAGAGGTTTCCGTCCTCACTGAGTAGAGGCGAGTCTTCAGGTAGGCCGCGGGCACGCCCCTTACCCAGCTGCGTGAAACACCAACAGGGACCCGAGTGAGCGAACAGCGTGGAACGTTCGCGATTCCGACGCGACCTTAGTGATCGGTTCCTGGCCTGAACTAAATAGGCTTCCGTGTTCTTTGGTAAGCCGCCTGGGCTACCGCGGGTTCTCAATCAGTGTGAGGCGGACGCCGCGTGAGAGCAGGTCATCCACGCCCGCCAGCACGCCCTCGGCAGTTCCGCTACCAGGCTGATTCATGTGGGCGATGATGATGGACCCGGGTTGGGCCCCAGCGACTTGGGCGCGGACGGTCGCAGCGTCAAATGTCGCGCCTGCATCACCGTTGACGCTGAACCCCAAGACTTGCTCGTTGTACGCCTGCGCTATCTGCACGCCGACATCGTCGTAGTGAGCGGCGCCGGAACGGAAGAATCTGGGCGGCTTTCCAGTGAGTTCTAATATTCGCAGGTGATTGCCCCGGACTTCGTTCGCAGCGTCGAGAGCGGAGGCGGTGCCGCCGATTCCGTAGGCAGACTGCCCTGTCACGGAAAGCGGACGGTGCGTGGTCCCATGGTTGCCGATCTCGAATAGGGAGTTGCTTGCCAGCTCAGCCGCAGTCTCGGGGTTGTTGTCAATCCAGCGTTGGTTTAGGAAAAGGGTCGCAGGCACGTTCCTTTCGATGAGTCCTTCGATTAGGGTCGCGTCGTAGCCGCTACCAGCGGGGCCCCCGCATGCGTCCAGGGTCAGGGCAATGCTGTCGGAGTCCATTCGAGTGAATACTCCGGGTATTTCGAGTCCCCATTCGGTCGGCGTGGCACCTGCGAAGCGCTCGGCGACTGCCTCGGCTGTGGGAGGGGGCGGACTAGCCACCACCGCGACTTCCATCTCATCTTCCTGGATCGCCGATGGCGTGGCTTCTGAGCTCTGCGTGTTCCCTGCACTTTGCGAACTCTCTGAACTTTGCGTGCTCTGTGCTTGCTCCTGTGGCGGGTCGCTGCTCGGGGGCAGTGAGGGCGTGCAACCGGTGAGCGCAACTGTGAGAAGTGCGGCGATCACCCAGAAAACGCGGGACATTCGCCCACTTTACAACCTGCTTTATCTAGCGTGTCCGCAGACAACTCGCTGGTGTGAGTGGCGCAGCTCCGGGTGCGGCCAGTCCTTACCAGCGGTCGTGAACTTGGCTGCGAATAGCGGAGTCGTACAGCTTGCGGATCTGTGCCAGGGTCGGTTCGTCCAGGGGAGGCAGGTCGGCTGCGGCCGCGTTTGCTAGCACCTGTTTTGCGTTTCGTGCGCCCGGAATCACAGTGGTGATGCCAGGTTGCTGAATGATCCACCGAAGCGCGGTCTGAGCGGGCGTGGCCCCAACGGGCGCCAGACTTGAGAACTGAGCAGCGGCCTCAACCCCGCTCTGGTAGTCCACACCAGCGAAGGTTTCGCCCTGGTCGAATGCTTCACCGTGACGATTGAAGTTGCGGTGATCATCGGCAGCGAACACCGTGTCCGCCGTGTACTTCCCGGACAGTAGACCACTCGCCAGCGGCACCCGTGCGATGACGCCGACGCCTGCTTTGGAAGCGGCTGGGAGGACCTGGTCTAGTGGTTTCATCCGGAACGGGTTGAAGATGATTTGCACGGAAGCCAATGCGGGGTGCGAAATGGCCTCGAGGGCCTCGTCCACTGTTTCGACGCTGACGCCGTAAGCGGTAATTTTGCCTTCGTCAACCAGCGTGTTCAGCGCTTCATAGACAGGGGACATGCCGTAGACGGGGGTGGGCGGGCAGTGGAGCTGGACTAGGTCTAGGCGATCCACACCCAGGTTCTTGCGGGAACGGTCTGTCCAGGCGCGGAAGTTCTCAAGCGTGTAGTACTCGGGTTCAAGGGGAGCGCGGCGGCCCATCTTGGTGGCGACCACGAAGTCCTGATCTGGGCGGCTCTTTAGGAAACGTCCAATCAGTTGCTCGGAGCGTCCATCCCCGTACACGTCTGCAGTGTCAAAGAAAGTGACTCCGGCATCCGCAGCTGCGCCTAGTACCGCCAACGCGTCTTCTTCGCTGACGCTGCCCCAGTCAGCACCCAGCTGCCAAGTCCCAAGGCCAACGACCGACGCCTGCTGACCAGTTCTCTCAAACGTGCGCTTCTCCATGCTTTCCCTGCCTAGGTCTCGTGTTTCTGCTTAGGTTTTGATGCTCCGTGCTCTGAGCCATCTTGATTCAGCTTAGCCGAGAGCATCTGATCGAAGTCGTTCCCCTTGACCAGTCCTAGGGCCCTTGCACACCCCGTCAACCTAGTAGTCCTGCCATCGCCAAGAGGACGAGGCCTTTGAGGGTGGCGACGAGTCCTCCGCTGAGGGCCGAGAAATCCCGGGAGTCCGTTCCGGGGCGTCCTTACGGTTCCGGGGCGTCCAAACGGATAAAAAGAGCGTTTTTCTGTCGATTCTCATCCGTTTGGGCGCCCGGCGTCCGTTAGGACGCCCGGGAACAGCATCGGAGGGATGGTCCCGCGGCATGGGGCGCTAGTGTTGCGTTGATCGAAAGCTCGATGGACGTTTAGTGATGCTCTGGTAGAGGACAAGCCGGTGGAGGTTCAGGCATCTCCCGGTAGGAAAGAGGCACTATGGAGACGGCAACACCGATAGAGTAGTGGACCTTCGAAAGTCGTTTGGGAAGTTCCGGGCGCTCAACGGCTTAGACCTGACTGTGAGGCAGGGGGAGGTTCACGCTTTCCTGGGACCCAACGGAGCGGGGAAGTCAACAACGATTCGCGTGCTCCTGGGTCTGCTGACCTCGGATGGGGGCACGGCCAAGCTATTCGGTGAAAACCCTTGGCGCGACGTTGTCTCTCTGCATCGCCGCCTCGCTTACGTTCCCGGGGACGTAAGCCTGTGGCCCAACATGACCGGCGGGGAAGCAATCGACGTGCTCAGCGGGCTCCGTGGGGGAGTGGGCCCAAAGGTCCGCGACGATCTCATTGAGAGATTCGAATTGGACCCAACTAAACGGGGACGCCAGTACTCCAAAGGAAACCGGCAGAAGGTCGCGATCATTGTTGCGCTTGCCGCGGACGTTGAACTGCTGGTCCTTGACGAGCCAACCAGTGGGCTGGACCCACTGATGGAAAACGTGTTCCAAGAGGTCGTGGCGCAAAGGAACAGCGAGGGCGTGACAGTCCTGCTCTCGAGCCACGTCTTGGCTGAAGTTGAGTCGCTC
Organism: uncultured Actinomyces sp.; assembly: GCA_964345615.1. Lineage (GTDB taxonomy): Bacteria > Actinomycetota > Actinomycetes > Actinomycetales > Actinomycetaceae > Scrofimicrobium. Next base: position 7,619 of record CAYFRQ010000065.1, read on the forward strand.
GCGGACCGTCTAACCATCATCAAGGACGGGCGAACCGTCGCGACGGGAACTCTTGAGGATCTGCGTGATCGAGCCAGCGCCACTGTTCGTGCTACCTTGCGCCGGGTTCCAGACCTCGCCGGTCTAAAAGCTTTCGATGAAGTGCGTCTGGATGGCAACCAGTTGACCGGGGAAGCCAGCTCGCGGCGGCAACACTTTTCGCCTTAGCAGGGTCTCTTCTGGTCGGGCTGGTTGCTGGTGTCCTGACGGTCCCGTTTGGAGGGGAATGGGAGCCCTCACTGTTGTTGGGCGCAACCTTCACCGCTACGGGGTGGATGTTCACGGCGGCGGCAGCAGTAGCGGCCCAAGCCGGGTTCCGCGGAGGGCAAAGTCCGCGGTCTGCTGGGGCTGGCTGCACGCC
>CAYFRQ010000066.1:0-7949 GCA_964345615.1 uncultured Actinomyces sp.
GGGAAGGGCTTGAGAGCGCGATGGAAATTGCGCTGGACCTGGCAGGCCGCGCTGGAACAGGCGGGGATGTCCCAGTAGGCGCCGTGGTCCTAGACGCCGCCGGGCACGTGATAGGCCGAGGTTGGAACAGCCGTGAACGCGATCATGACCCCACTGCCCACGCGGAAATCACGGCGCTGCGCCAGGCAGGGCAAGCGCTTGGAACCTGGAACCTCACTGGCTGTACCCTAGTCGTGACCCTTGAGCCCTGCACGATGTGCGCTGGTGCCGCCGTGAACAGCCGTCTTTCCACCGTTGTTTTTGCGGCGTGGGAACCGAAGACTGGCGCGTGTGGTTCTATTCGCGACGTTGCCAGAGATCCGCGACTGGGTCGCCCGATAGAGGTAGTGAGCGGGATCCTTGCGGAACGTGCCCAATCCCAACTTCAGGCGTTTTTTGAGAAAAGTGTCCGCGACCATAGAGAATAGGGCCCATGACGAAGTCGAAACGATCAGCGAAGAAACAAGTCGACGAGGTCACAACCGTCGCCAGTTACGCGGGGATTTTCACAGTCCACTCTGCAGGAGCCCAAATCTCAAAATGGGACTCAGCTAAGTTTGGTCCTCTTCTCTTCAGCCCCCGCAAAGCTGTTTACGAAGTGGGGCAGAGCCCCCATGGCGGCATCCCAATTTGTTTTCCTTGGTTCGGAACGCCGCCCCCGCTCCCGGACGACGACGTTACCCCGCTTGGAGGCCCACGTGCCGACTACAAGCACGGGTTTGCACGCCTGCTGAACTGGAAGAAGATTCACGACGAACAATCAGAGGCCACGTGGAAGGTAACCTACCGGCTGACACAGAAGGACGTGCCTAAGAAAATCGCGAAGGTGCAGCACTTCAAAGCTGACTACACCGCCCTCTTTAGTAAAGACCGCCTGACCCTAACGCTGAAGGTAGAGAACACTGGTAAGGAAACCTTCTGCTACGAATCCGCGTTCCACACCTACTTCCGCGTTCACGACGTTCGGCGGGTACAAGTGGACGGGCTGGAAGGCGCTAGCTACGTAGACACCGCTCAAGAAGATCAGCCAACCCTGATCCAGGAAGGCCCCATCACTTTCGGGGAGATGGTCGATCGCGTTTTCGACACGACCCTTAGCCCCAGAATCGTTGACCCTTCGATCGGTCGCGTGATCAGCATCGAAGCAGAGAATGCGGGAACCACCATCGTTTGGAATCCGGGACCTGAAGCGGCCAAGGAAATCGCCGACCTGTCAAAGTCAGAGTGGAAGCAGTTTGTGTGCGTGGAGAGCGGCAATGCCCGCGAGAACGCTGTCACCCTTCCTCCGCACCACTGCCACACCGCCCGGGTCAGCTACCGGGTTGAGCGCATGTGAGTGAGCGGTGGAACCAGAAAGCCGAGCTTCGGGAAGGCAGCCGAAACAGGAACATCGGGTCACGAAGGGCCAGGGGTCCTTTTACTTCAGGACGCACGACCAACGTTGGATCGGCGTGGTCGACCTGGGCCGAACTGAGAGTGGGAAACGGAAACGAATCACAGTTTCCGACAGGGACGAGGACGCGGCGTGGGAGAAACTCCTTGCTAAACAAGCCCAGGTTTTCACCGAACTGCAGCACGGGAGTCTTCTCTCACCCGGTGAAGTTATTGAAACTGCTAGGGCACTGGGCCAGAACGCGGCCTGGGCGCTGGTTGATGCCGGGTACCTTCACGCCTCTGAGATCATTCCTCGTTGACCTGAGCGGCTTCCAGTTCGGCGAATTTTGCCGTCATTGTTGGGTTGCCTCGGGTCAGCCTCTTGATAGTGAGGTCTTGAGCCTTGTCGTTTGCAAGGCGCAGGTTCCTCGCCGAACTGAGCAGTGAATCCTTCACTTTTTGCATCTGGGTGATCGACCTGTCGATCTGGTCGATTGCGTCTTGGAACTGCCGCTGCGCCAGGTCGTAGTTCCGGTCGAAGCGCGTTTTGAACTCGTTAAGGTGATCTTCGAAGTTCGTCACGTCGATGTTCTGGGCGCGCATCTGTTCCAGCTCGCGCTTGTAGGCAAGTGAGTCCATCGCGGCCGTGCGAAGTAGCGTGATGATTGGGATAAAGAACTGGGGGCGGACCACGTACATCTTGGGGTACCGATGTGAAACGTTGACAATGCCAACGTTGTAGAGCTCGCTGTCCGCTTCAAGCATTGAAACTAGGATCGCGTACTCACACCCTTTAGCTCTCCGGTCCTTGTCCAGTTCTTTCAGAAAATCCTCGTTTTTCTTCTTCGTCGAGGTCGTGTCAGATTCGTTCTTCATTTCGAACATGATGGAAAGGACTTCGGCACCCGATGGATCGGTCTCACGAAAAATGAAGTCGCCCTTAGATCCGGAGCTGGCGTCGTTGTCCTTCTCGAAGTAAGCGTTAGGGAAGGCTGAGGCACGGATCTTGTTGAACTCGGTCTCGCAGTGTTGCTCTAGGGTTTCTCCAACCATTTTTGTGGACAGGCGTGCCTTGAACTCACGGAGCCGCTCGATTTCCCGGTCGCGGTCATTCAGACGAACCGCGTACTTGTCTTCCAATGCCTTCTCTGAGAGCGCTTTTTTGAGCTCTGCTTTCTCTAGCTCCGCTTTGAACGCGTCCCGCTGTTTTTCCGCCTCCGTGACAGCTTCGCGAAGGGCTAGCCGTTGCTGGACCTCTGCAGCGTCCACGCGCGCCCGCAGCTCCTGGAGTTCCAGCTCTTTCGCGGCAATCTTTTCCGCGCCGGCAGCACGTTCCTGCGCTTCAACTAGGCTTACCGCGTTCTGCTTTTCTTGTTCCGCTACCCGCAGACGCTCGCGGATCTGAGAGTCGAACTCCTTGTCGCGGATCTGAGACACGATGTCCGCATAGGCTGCGGCATCTATCGTGAACGGCTTGCCACAGTGCGGGCAGACTATTTGTCCCACCAAAACTCCCTATCCTCTGAGTTCACTAAAAATCTCCCGGCGCCACCTGCAGGCAAGTGAGTCCGCGGGCGCGCCACATATCCACGACCTTTTGCCGGTCGTCAATAACCCCGGTGATGTCGTAGGCCGGGAGTAAGTCCCGCTCTAATATCTGCGCCTTCACGACTTCGTCTGGCCTGAAGTCTTTGTCCGGACGCATGTAGAGGGCGTCGAAGGGCACGCCCCAGTGCTTCATCCATGCCTCGGTGGCTTTCCGGGCCCTCTCATCCCGCCCGGACACCAGCACGATCTTGAACTCTTTGCTGAGCGCGCGCACCACTTCCACCACGGGCTCATTTGGCTTGTCCCTGTGCACCTGGGCCATGTTGAAGGGGCTGCGATCACCCAGCAGGGCAAGCGTCCCGTCGATGTCGACAATCCAAGCTCTGGGTTTCAAGACTGTATTGTCCTTTCTTCAATCAACAAGTGTCCGACTGTCAGGCCGATCCCAGTGACCACCGCTGCCACCAGGAGCCCCACTCCGAAGGCAGCGTAATGGTTCAGTAGCGCACCGGTCGTTGCACCCATCGCCAGCGCAACCACAGAGAGTACTGCCCTGACGAATGGTTCTGGAACTTCTCTCCACGCTCCCGTGCGCTTGTCTTGCGGGGTTTCGGGCGCCAGGAACAGGGCTGAGCTGATTCCGAAGATGGCAGCGGTAACCGCAACCGTGTTGACGTAAGCAACCGACAGCCGGTTTGCAGCGTTGCCTTGAGCTCCCATCGCAAACGCCATTACCGCCATGACCACCCAGGCCAGGTTCGTGTGCTTATCTGGCGGCCAAATCAGCGTGACGATCGACAGCGCCAATAGGACGGAGGCAACTAACCCGAACGTCCATGTGGTCTGCCTCCCCCACCCTGCCGGCTCGTCTCTCGTCGCGAACCCGTGGACTAAACCACCGACAATGAACGCGGCAACGGCCGTAGCCGCTCCCGCAAGGTTTACGTCCTGGGCCTTCCCAAGTCCCATTCCGATGATGATGACGTTGCCCGACATATTCGCAACGAACAGGTGCCCTAGGCCCAACCACGCAAGGGCGTCTGAGATCCCAGCTGCAAAAGTGAAGGCAAGCAGAACGCGGACCCGGATCTTGCCGACTCGGGCGGCCTGCGAGGCTGGAATATCACTGTCTTGCATGCAAACAAGGGTAACGGCCTCTCGCCAGCCATGAGTTGGGCTTCCCCGCGATGATAGCCTTTAAGCGCCCTACCTGTTCCGTTCGGACGGAGGTGTCCCCCATGAGTGCTCAGCGAATAAACGTTCGTGACCTGCAAGAAGACGTCGAGTCTCTTCTGGAAGAAAAGAACTTTCCCCGCCTTGCTGAGACAGTAGCCCCGCTCTCTGCCGAGCAGGTTGCTTCCCTGCTTGGGCGACTTCCAACCAAGGAACAAGCGATCGTCTATCGCCTGCTCCACAAAGAACGTGCGATACAGGTTTTTGAACTGATCAGCCCCGCAATGCAGGGCGACTTGATCCACGGGCTTCAGGACGCGGACGTTGCCGCGATTTTCGCCGACCTTGATCCGGACGACCGCGTCTGGCTTTTGGACGAACTTCCGGCAGGTCTTGCTCCCCGGCTACTTCATGGACTGACCCCTAAAGAACGGCAGCTGACAGCCGAGGTTTTGGGCTACCCGAAGGGCTCTGTCGGGCGGCGCATGACCCCCGAATACGTAACCGCGAAGATGGACGCCACGGTCGAAAAGACCTTCAAACGGGTGCGCGCCCGCCTTGATGAGGCGGAGACAGTTTATTCCCTCCCCGTCGTTGACGGTTCCCGTCGTGTCGTTGGCGTCGTGAGCCTTCGTGACCTGCTCCGCGCCGAACCGGACGCGATCATTTCGGCGATCATGCAAGCCCCCGAAGTTGCGACGGCCTATCAGGACGCCGACGTTGCGGCCCGCAAGTGCGTGAACCTTGGGTTCCTCGCGCTTCCTATCGTTGACAAAGAGTCGCGCCTGGTTGGTGTTCTGACTCTGGACGACGCCGCGAAGATTTTGGAGCATGAGGAGACGGAGCAGTCTGCTCACCAAGGTGGTGTCGCTCCCTTGCGTCGTCCCTATCTTGCGACGCCCATAAAGTCCCTGGTCACCTCGCGTATCGTCTGGCTGCTGGTCCTGGCCGTGGGCGCCACGCTGACCGTGCAGGTCCTCTCTGTCTTTGAAACGACCCTTGAGCAGGTCACCGTCCTGGCGCTCTTCGTTCCCCTTCTGATCGGTACTGGCGGCAACACGGGCAACCAGGCCGCAACAACCGTGACCAGGGCCATTGCTCTTGGGGACGTTCGCCCCCACGACGTCGGGAAGGTCCTCGCTAGAGAGATGGCAACGGGTCTCTTCTTAGGCCTGCTGCTTGGCGTGCTTGGAGGGGGCATTACGGCTCTTGTCTTTGAGCCGAAGGTTGGGCTGGTCATCGGTCTGACCCTGATTGCTGTCTGTACGGTCGCTGCGAGTTTTGGCGGGATCATGCCGATGGTTGCCCGCAAGCTAAACGTCGACCCTGCCGTTTTTTCCAACCCCTTCATCAGCACTTTCGTCGACGCCACAGGGCTCATCATTTACTTTCTGATCGCCCGAGCAGTCCTCGGAATCTGAGCAGGCCCGTCCCTTCCCCGGTTCGGCCGCGGGTTATCACCCACCAGAGGCCTCTAAAGCGACGTTTCCCGGCCACAACCCGCGGCCAAACCGCCGCACACCGCACGCGTCACGTTCGGCCGCGGGTTACGAGCCTGTCAATCCCCAATCAAGTCGCGGGCTGCATCAACCAGCTGACGCGCGGTTCGCACGGCGAGGTCCGCTTCTGCTTGGCCGACCGGAATGGCCTCATAGTTCGACTGGTTGCGGGACCTTCGGAGGCGATCGAACTGCCTGGCTGCGTCCCGCCCCGGGGGTTTGTCAAAGACGGCCTCAAGAAACTTCCCGATTGCCTCATGTTGACCGGGGCGGTTGGTGGTGCGGTAGCCGAAACTCGATAGCAACGCTTCCCCGGTGTTGTGGGCAGCGTCGTAGGCAACCCCGTACTTCACGACCGGGCTGGTTAGCAACTTGCACTGCTCCAGGCGCTCATCTGCTGCGTCAAGGAAAGCTTGGGCTCGAACCTGATCCGCCACAACGGGCGTGATCCGCCTTCCTTCAACAAGGTGGCGGACGTCGTCCCTTTGCCTGGGACTCAAAGCTACCCCCGCCGCCTTGGATCCGCCCGCGTCCCTCACCACGGGGACTCCCCAACCAATTGGATCGTGGGCTGGGACTCAACCTGTAGCAGGAAACCCGAGTCGCCCTTGATCTCTTCCTGGCTCAGGATGGTGACGTTCACGGGTCGCCCCACCCGTTCTTGTACGCGGTCAGCAACAGCGTAAACGTCCTCAACGGCCGGCGTTCCGACGACCATGACATCCACGTCCCCTGGCGATTCACCTTCCTGACCTTCAACCCGCGCTGCAAATGAGCCGAAGAGGAAGGCTGACTCAATCCCGGCAACCTGGGCTAGCTCTTCTCGCAAGAACGCAACTGGGCCAGCCGTAACAGCTACAAGCTGCCGTAGCGGCGCCGTCAGCGGGCTGTGCGAGTTCGCGCTCAAAAGCCGGGTCCTGCCCACCCGCCGTTCTTTCAGGATGCCTGCCTCAAGCAGCCGGCCGACCTCCCTGTGTGCCGTCGGGTAGGCGACCTCTGCAGCCGCCGCCAAATCGGTCAGGCTCAGCTCTTCAGGTTGCAAGAGCAATGCAGCCAAGATCCGTGCCTGGGCGTCCGAACGGAAAACCGGGGCAACCAACGGGCCGACTGTTCTCATAAAGTTGAGGATATCCTCCGAAATCCTGATGTGTCTAGGCACAACCAACAGCCGCACTACCGGTAAATCTGGCCCCTGTGCCCGATTTCGATCGCCAGTACAACGAGTTCCGTGTCTCGAATTTCGCAGAGAACCCTGTAGTCACCTATCCGGTACCGCCACTTGCCAGACAAACCAGCCGCCAGTCCCTTACCTGCGACGCGAGGGTCCAAACACCCGTCAATGTGCTTATTCAGCCAAGCTACGATTACGCGCCGAACACCTGGGTCGAGTCTGCTGAGTTGCTTGTCGGCCCGGCGCGAATAGAGGAGTGTCCACATTGCCGATGGAGTGCCCTACAAGTATTTCGCTGCGACTTCAGAAGCGGTGAGAGTCTGGGGGTCCTGGTCGAACTCCCGTTTGGCTTCTTCCCACGCGGCTAGGTCAAGCTCATCTTCGATTCGCGATAAAGCGGCAGTTCGGACAAACTCTGAAATGCTCACACCGAACGTTTTCGCGTAATCCGCGATCGCCTGCTTCTCCGATTCGGCGAGCCGGAGCGTGATCGTCGTGGTCGCCATGACATCCCCCTGTGTGACAGAGTAACACAAGAGCGAGCGTGGTGACCTAGGTGCGATCCGGACCGACGAAGCAATCACCAAATGGAACGATGATCTCTGCGGCCAAGAATCCCTCTCCGTTCAATGGTCAACGCCTTTTCCTGCGAGTGACCGCCGATCATCGCCGGCCTCATCCCGAGGTGTCCAAACGGACGCCAGGTGTCCAAACGGACGAAACTTCCGAGTTTTTGACGCTTCTTATCCGTTTGGGCACCTCGCGTCCGTTTGGACACCCGAGAACGAACCTCAGGTACTGGAAGCGCGCTACGGGCGCAACTAACAGTGCCTTGCGGGTTGTCAAGTCCGGTTGAAAATTGACCAGAGGTTTCTGGTCCCGCGTAGCCCGCCGTCCCGCTTCCCAAAGACTCGCCTAGTCTTGCGGTTTCGCCGCCAGTCCGAAGAACCGCTCGAAGAACGCCGTCAACTTCCGAACAACTCGCCGCTTTCGCTCTTCGTAGTCTCCCCCGCGCGCGAAACGCGACGTTGGCGGCAAAACCCTTGTGATCTCGGTACCTTCCGTCCGCAGTTCCCCATCCCTGAATGCGGCATCAACCAGAGCCTTAGCCTCAGCCGGGCGCAGCCTCTCAGAGGAGATGATCT
>CAYFRQ010000067.1:0-7752 GCA_964345615.1 uncultured Actinomyces sp.
GAAGGCCGTGTACGGCCTCGGCGTTCCCCTCGCTGCCGCCTCCGTATTCTTGTTTGGAACGGTCACCGGACTGTTTGCCCTCGACACAATCGACAAGTGGGTGAATGAGATCGGGATTGTCAGCTCCGCGATAATCATGGTGATTACAGTCCTTTGGGTCAGGAAAGCGGGACCCGAGCTGTTCACTTCACTCAGCTCACTTTCAACCTTCAAGGTTCGCTGGATCTGGTGGACCCTGGTTGCGGTCGTTGCGCCGCTAGTCCTTGGCTACATCCTGGTGAGCACCATAATTTCCCTAGTCCAGAACCCGTACGGAGGCTACGACACCACCTACCTGCTGTTCGTGGGGTGGGGCCCGATCTTGGTGATGGCTCTTGCCGCCGTCGGGTTCACCATGGCGACTTGGAAGAACAACCCCATGGACTTCACGCCCTGGCCCCCCTACCCGAACTCACACTCTGCGTTGGCTGAGGCTCAAGCTCAGGCCCAGTTCGACGTTTCCAGCCTGGAAGCCAAAGGAGGCCGCAAGTGACCCCCATAGCAATCGCTTTTCTAATCCTTGCCCTAACAGTGATCTGGGGTGGCTTGGGCGCCAGCATCATCTTCCTGGCGATCAAGCCCCAGGTGAAGGAGTACCCGCCCGGGGCCCCCGAGGAAACCGTGGTTAGCGCGCGTAGGCTACGTCAAAATCGACGGTTGACCCCTCGAAACTGACACCCCCCTGGAAAAGGGCTCCGTCCAGGTCCGGGTTGTCCAGTTTGATGACCCTTGCAAGTAGCGGCTCCCCGAACCGGGTATCTGAGAAATCGGCGGGTCCCAGAAAACGGGCCTCGCCGAAATCTGTCATCCCAGCGAAGAGAGAGCCCTTAAATCGGGCAGGCCCCGCGAAGCGAGTGTCAGCGAAATCCGTTGCCGCAAGAAAGCGGCAGGCCTTGAAATCAGTGACCTTAGCGAACTGAGCGCCCTGGAAGTCCACCGGGTCCGCGAAACGAGTGCTTGCGAAGGTTGTGCGCCCGCGGAATGTCGCGTCTTGGAAGTCTGCGCCTCCCCGAAAATCCACATAGCTGAAGTCTGCTTTCGCAGCAAAGACTGCACCTTGTAGATCAACGTGGACCCGAAAGACGCAACGGGACAAGTCGACGTCTGTAGTGAACGTGGCATCCTGCAAGTCAAAGACGCAGTCCGTCCATAGGGACGCCTGGGGCAGGTCCGGGTCAAGTGGCTCCAAATCAGCCACGTCACCCTGCCGCACCTGCAAGTGCCGCTTGAAGTTCTCCAAGATCAGCGTGCCCACAGCTTCGTCGGGCTCCGGGCCTTTCAGATAGTCGCAAAGGGCGCTCACCGCACGCTGACGTCTAAAGCCAGAAGACGAGTCGGCGATGGCAACAAGAGCCCGAACTCCCGTCATTGAAGTCTTCGGATCGGGAGCCAGCAGCAAAGCAGTTGCCGCCGCCAGCTTCTCTTTAGCGTCGGCCCTCTCCGCAATGATCTGCCGGTACTCCGCCTCGGGTGTTGGCAGGCTGACGACCCATTTCAGCACGCTGACAGGGTCTATGTTCCGAAGAAGAAAGTCCAGCAAAGCAGCCCCCTAGTCCCGGCTACCACCCGCGGTAGCTCGCTGACAGTTTAGCGGGGCCGGCAGACGCGTGGGTTCGCTTGGGGCCTAACCGATTCCCAGGCGAATAGAATGCCCGGGCACCGCGTCAATCAGCTCGCGAGTGTAGGCCTGCTTCGGATCTGCGAACAGCTGCTCAGACGTGGCCGACTCGACCAGCTTCCCTTCTTCCATCACGACGACGTCATCCGCGATCAGGCGGACAACAGCAAGGTCGTGCGTGATGAAAAGGTATGTTAGGCCAAGTTCGGACTGGAGATCGTTAAGCAGGTGCAGTATCTGGTCTTGGACAAGCACGTCGAGCGCTGATACTGCCTCATCAAGAACCAGCACCTCTGGGTTTAGAGCAAGCGCGCGAGCAATCGCAACACGTTGCCGCTGACCTCCTGACAGCTCGTTGGGGTACCGACGCATCGCCGAACGCGGCAAAGACACAAGGTCGAGCAGTTCTGAAACACGAGCTACACGTTCCTTCTTATTGCCGACCTTGTGAACCTTTAGGGGCTCCTCAATAATCCGATAAACGGAGTACATGGGGTCCAAAGATCCGTACGGGTTCTGGAAGACAACCTGGAGCGTTCGACGCATCGCAAAGAGTTCACGCTCACTCAGGGTCGACAGGTCCCTACCCCGGAAAAACACTTTTCCGGAAGTGGGGTCTAGGAGGTTCAGGATGATATTTGCGACCGTTGACTTGCCGGAACCGGATTCCCCCACGATCGCCATGGTTGTGCCAGTTCGAACTGAGAAAGTGACGTCGTCAACTGCCCGAAGAATCTTTTCCTTGCCTTTAGCGCCGCGAACGTCGAACTCCTTCACAAGGTTTTCGACGCGGACGATCTCTTCAGTTGCGGTCGATCCGGCGCCCGAACCGATCAGCTCTTCCTCGGTAGTCTGCACGCCTTGTTCATGGGCAGAAATGATCCGGTGGGAAGCAAGTGATGGTGCCGCCGCCACCAGCCGCCTGGTATAGGGGTGCTGTGGGTTTTGAAGGATTTCCAGAGCTGGTCCGGACTCAACCACGCGGCCCCTGTGCATCACGACCAGTTGCTCGGCGCGTTCAGCAGCAAGACCCAAGTCGTGGGTGATGAACAGTACGGCCGTCCCCATCTCCGCTGTCATGCTAGCAAGGTGGTTCAGAATCCTCTTTTGGACAGTCACGTCCAGGGCAGAAGTGGGTTCGTCAGCAATGAGCAGTTTAGGGTGCGCAGCGAGTCCAATCGCGATTAGGGCGCGCTGACGCATACCCCCAGAAAACTCGTGAGGGTACTGCTTTGCACGGCGCGGGGCGTCTGGAAGTCCGGCTTCCTCTAGTAGCTCTGCTACCCTCTGCCCACGCTCAGAACGAGGCACCACGTTGTTGGCTTTCAACGCTTCCTCAACCTGGGTCCCGATCCGCCAGACCGGGTTCAGGTTGGTCATCGGGTCCTGCGGAACCATCCCGATTTCGCTGCCCCGATACTTGACCCATTCCTTCTTGCTCAGTTTCGCAAGGTCCCGACCTTCAAACTCAATAGACCCACCGGTGACCTCACCTGTGCCTGGAAGCAGGCCGATAATCGCCGAAGCCGTGGTCGATTTGCCCGACCCGGACTCGCCGACGATCGCTACCGTCTGTCCCGGGTAGATGGTCAGGTCAGCATCACGGACTGCGGGAACCATGCCGGTCGAGGACCTGAAAGCTACATTGAGTCCCCTGATTTTCAGGAGGGGGGTGCTCGGGTCCAGGCCGGCGCTCGCAGCAGCCTCCTGGGCCTTCTCAGTGTCGAGAAGGGTCGCTTGGCGGACTGTGAGTCCGTCCCCTGGATCCTCTTCGTTCGCAGTTGCCGCCTGCATCACTTTGCGGTCGACGTGTTCCGCCCAAACACCAGGCGCGTCGGTGTCGTCCTGGTAGTCGGCTAGCGGCTCCGCACCCGAAAAGAACTCTTCGCCATCTTCAGGCAACGAAGCGTCTTCGTCTTTCTTCGGACGGAAAGACCTGTTTAGATCCTTGTCATCCGGAATGTAGCCCATGTCTGTCATTGCTTGCGCGCCTTCGGGTCAAGGGCGTCGCGTACAACGTCGCCCATCATGATGAAGCTAAGAACGGTAAGTGCCAGCGCGATCGCGGGATAGAACAACACCATCGGCTGAGTGCGGAGCGCCGCTTGCGCGCGAGAGATGTCGCCACCCCACGAAACGATGTCTGGCGGGAGGCCAACGCCCAGGAAGGACAGTGTCGCTTCAGCCACGATGAACGTTCCGAGTGCAACCGTCGCGTAGACGATGATGGGCGCAGCCGCGTTTGGCAGAATGTGCGACGTGACGATGCGCCAGCGCGACGCGCCGGTGGCGCGGGCAGCTGTCACGTATTCCTCGTTCTTCCCCGAAAGAACTGCCCCACGAGCGATGCGCGCAATGGAAGTCCAGCCGAAGACCGACAGGATGAACACGACCATCCAAACGTTGCGGTTGTCCTTGAACAGTTGCATGAAGACGATTGCTGCAAGAACCAGTGGGACGGCGAAGAAAATGTCCGTTAGGCGAGACATGACGGCGTCAATCCAACCCCCGAAATAGCCGGCGAGGGTGCCAACCACGGTGCCGAAGATTGTTACCACGATCGTGGTGAGGACGCCGACAGAAACAGAGGCACGCGCACCGTAGATCACGCGCGCGTAGATGTCGCAACCCTGACGGTCAAAACCAAACGGGTGCCCCGATCTGGGCGCCCCCAGCGAGTTTGAAAGCTCGCAGAACTTCGGGTCCTGAGAGGTGAACAACTGCGGGAAAAGCGCCAGAAGGACAGCGCCCGTGATGATGGCTGCGGCGACCCAGAATAGCGGTCTCTTCCGCAGATTCTTCCACGCTTCTCCCCACATTGAGGAGGGTGCAGAATCATCAGCGACAGCGTCAACGGCGCCCAGTCCGGTCTCATCAGTCTTAGAAACGTAGCGTTCTTGACCGGGACGCGCTCCGACTGCCGAAGAAAGTGAACTGTGGTTAGACATAGCGAATCCTTGGGTCCAGCACTGCATACAGCAAATCGACCAGCAGGTTGGCAACGATGTAGACCAGCACCAGTGCGGTCGTGATCGAAACAACGGACGAGGGTTCACCGCGGATGATGCCCTGCCACAGCATGCCCCCGACACCGTTTATGCCGAAGATCCCTTCAGTAACGATCGCTCCACCCATCAGGGCGCCAAGGTCGGCGCCGATGAAGGTGACAACGGGGATCAGGGAGTTGCGAAGAATGTGGCGGCTCATTACAGATCCGTTGCTAAGCCCCTTAGCCCTTGCGGTGCGAACGAAGTCAGCGCTGGCCGTGTCCGAAATGGACTGGCGAGTAAGCCTGATGATGTAGGCAAGCGAGACAGCGGAGAGGACTATGGCCGGCATTAGTAGTGATTTGAAGGTTACAGACGCCCCAACCGTTGTTGGTAAAATGCCCCACTTGACTCCGACGAAGAACTGCAACAGGAAGCCGATCACAAACGTGGGGACGGAGATGAGCGCCATTGAGAAAACCAGGATCGTCGAGTCGAACCAGCGTCCCTTGCGCATGCCTGCAATGACGCCCAGCACGATGCCAAAGACTGTCTCAATCGCGATTGCCATGAAGGCAAGCTTGATTGTGATGGGGAAAGCGTGAGCCATTTGCTCAGCCACAGGCCGTCCCGAGAAGGTTTTGCCGAAGTCCAGCGTCACGACTCCCTTCAGATACAGCAAATACTGCATCCAGAAGGGCTTGTCGAGGTTATATTCCGCGCGGATCCTCTCTTGGACGGTGGGGTCTAGACCTCGGTCCCCGCCAAGAGCTGCAACAGGGTCTCCCGGCATCAGGTAGACCATGGCAAAAATCAGGAACGTGGCGCCGAAGAAAACCGGAATGGTTTGCAACAGTCGGCGCCCGATATATCTAGGCATGGGAGAAATCCTTGGTGGTTTTTACAGGCGGCTTGGACTATAGCGCGTTTGCGGGGCAGCGGATCAGCTCCGCCACCCCGCAAACAAGTGCATAGCTCAGTGCTACTTAGTGATCTCGTAGTAGAGCGGCACAGAGTTCCAGCCGAACTCAACGTTGTCGACGGCGTCAGAGAAGCCACCGGTCACGTTGGAGTACCACAGCGGGATTGCAGGAAGATCCTCAAGCAGGATTTCCTGCGCGTCCTGAAGAAGCTTGTTACCTTCTTCAACGGTCGCAGCCGCAGCCGCATCATTCAGAAGTGCGTCGAAGTCAGGGTTCGAGTAGTCGCCATCGTTCGCGCCAGCACCCGTTGCGTATAGCGGGCCTAGGAAGTTACCCAGTGCCGGGTAGTCGGCCTGCCAGCCGGTGCGGAAAGCAGACTTGATCGTGCGGTCCGTGACCTCATCGCGAAGCGACTTGAAGTCCGGGTAGGGCTTCCCGACAGCGTCGATTCCGAGGTTGTTGACCAGTTGGTTCGCAACCGCGTCAACCCAGGCCTGGTGTCCGCCATCCGAGTTGTAAGCGATTTCAAACTTGCCCTTGTACTCACTGATCGCGTCAGCCTGAGCCCACAGTTCCTGTGCCTTCTCAGCATCAAAGTCAAGAACGGTGGCGTTAGCAAGGTTGGGATCGTAGCCATCGATCACCGGTGAGGTGAAGTCGCGGGCCGGGGTGCGCGTTCCAGAGAAGATAGCTTCCGTGATTTCTTCACGGTTGATTGCCATGGAGATCGCCTGGCGACGCAGGATGCCTTCTTCGCCTTCAAAGTGTTCCATCTTCTCTTCGGGGATGGTGAAGGACTGGAAGATGGCGGCAGGCTGGTTCACAGCGCGGTCGCCAAGCTCGGTCTCAAACGTCGCAAGGGCCTCGTCCGGGACGGCGTCCAGAACGTCCAGCTGGCCGGACAGAAGGTCAGCGTAGGCCGCGGTCTGCGTCGGGTAGAAGATGAACTCGATGCCCGCGTTTTGAGCCACACGGTCGCCCGTGTAAGTGTCGCTCGGCACCAGTTCGATACGCTCGTTGTGGATCCAGCCAGCCGGTCCAATCTTGTATGGGCCGTTACCGATAGCTTCTTCGCCGCCCTTTTCCTGGTCGTCAAGTGTCGACTGTGGAAGCGGGTAGAAGGCGGAGTATCCCAGCCTGATCGGGAAGTCGGACTCGGGCTGCTTCAGGGTGATGGTGAACGTCGTGTCGTCGATGACCTCAAGGCCCGACATTTCGTCCACACCATCTTCCAGAGCCCCATCTTCGGTGGTGCCCTCAATGGGCTCGAAGAAGTAGGCGGAGAGGTGGTTTTCCTTCGCGCCAACGTTCCAAGCGTCAACGAATGAAGACGCGGTCACGTCGGTGCCGTCAGAGAACTTCTGGCCTTCCTTCAGCTTCACCGTGTAGACCTGGGAGTCATCGCTTTCGATCGACTCGGCGGCGTCCATGTGGACGGAGCCGTCAGCTGCGTAGTAAACCAGCCCGGAGAACAAAAGGTCGATCAGCTTGCCGCCGCCAACCTCGTTCGTGTTGGTCGGGATCAGCGGGTTCTGAGGCTCCGATGAGTTCGCAGTGACAATCTCACCGGAAAGCTCTTCGGTTGCTTCGGCCGCTTCACCGCTTTGGGATTCTTTACCGGAGTCGCCACCGGTCCCGCAAGCGGAGAGGGAGAGTGCAAGAACAGCGGGAATCGCCATCCAGGATCTCTTCAAGTTCATAGTCCCTCCTTAAAGGATCTATATCTTTAGGGACGCATGAGCGTCCAGACCCGCCCACCCTAGGAACTTCGGGGTGGGCGGCACAGCCGGAGTCCATCCCGTGAACGCAGCATCAACCGAAAGATTGGTTCGTTTATGCAGGCCAAGGGGTGTTTGAACCCCAACTATAACGAAACGGTTTCAAAGTTGGGGTGGAGAGATCGCTCACATAAACAGGCCCTCACCTGCGGAATCACCATGCGGACCGAACTATCAGGGATCGCGCTACCAGGAGGAGGGAGTGACTCGGTCGGGATCGACCTGGCCAAAGTACAGAACGGACCTCCAGTCGTCAGAGTCGGGGTTCAACGCGAGTTCCGGCGCCTCCCTCAACCCCTTGGCAGCCTGCTCTCGCAGAGCTCGTTTGTCGGGCACGTAAAACCAGCTTTGTAGTCCTAAGAAGATGTCTTGTAAGGAATGGCGAACCCCAATGAAGCTGACCAGCC
>CAYFRQ010000068.1:0-7507 GCA_964345615.1 uncultured Actinomyces sp.
CCATGAAGTTGATAAAGATGAGCATCAGGGACAGCACAGTCGCGGGTGCCAAGAACGTCCAGGGGAACGAGGTGGCCATCTTTTGTCCCTCGGATAACAAGACACCCAGGGATGTCTCTGGCGGCTGTACCCCGAACCCGAAGTACGAAAGGAACGTCTCCATCATCACCGCTGAAACCACGGCGAGCGTCCCATCGATAATCAGGAAAGAAGACACGTTCGGAATGATGTGCCTGGTGATCGTAGCGAACGAGGGAACCGACATGTACTTGGCGGCCCTCACGTAGTCCAGCGAGATCACGGACAGCGTCATTGAGCGGACAACGCGAGCCGTCAGCATCCAGCCGAACGCGGCAAGCAAGAAGATGAACGTTAGCGTTGAGCCTTTTTGCCCGCCGAACTTCTGCGTCAAAATCGCGATGAGAAGGAACGAGGGGACAACGAGTAGCAGGTCGATAATCCACAGGACGGTCTTGTCGTAGAACTTCCCGAAGAAGGCTGCGGAAGAACCAACCAGTGCAGCCACCGTTGTCTGGATTAGGGCGACTGAAACGCCGATGATCAACGACTTGCGGAGGCCCTCGACGGTGAGCGCGAACATGTCCCGCCCAGTCTGCCCGGTTCCGAACCAGTGCAGGGAAGATGGGCCTTTCAGGAAGTTTTGGTTGTCAACCTGCCGGTATTCCCAACCACCAATGTAGGGGCCGACCAGGGCAAAGATCACAATGAGCGCGAACCCGACCAGTCCGGCAACTGCGGTCTTCTGTCTTATGAAGCGGCGCCAGATCAGCTGTTTGCGGGTCAGGGAGAGGGCGTCGTCTTTGCCCGCCTCCTCGTCCGCCAAGAGCTCGTCCGCGAGTTCTGTGGCTTCCCTTGGTGTCTTTCCGTGGAGGATGTCGGGCCGGGGAGTGGTGAGGCCATCGGGATCCAGGCCTAGCTCGCCGGCTGGGTCTGGCTGGTCCGCGCGGGTGTTGAAACCCTTTTCTTCGCGGACAATGGGGTCGTAAGCGAACTCAGGGTGCGATGGGTCCCTGGGTGGTTCGCGGAGCTGGTCGTCAGTCATGGTTTCCTCAGCTAACTCGCACGCGCGGGTCGACGACGACGGTGAATACGTCTGCGAGCATCAACCCTAAGAACGTCATGGCGGCAGAGAACGCGACCACGGCGACTGTGCCGTTTATGTCGTGCCCGGTGATCGACATGACCGAATAGATGCCCATGCCGTGCCAACCGAAGATCTGTTCGGTGATCGTGGCGCCTGTGAACAGTCCGGCGATCACGAAGGCGAAGTAGGTGGCCATGGGAACCAGGGCTGTGCGCAGCGCGTGCTTGCGGACAGCGGCGCTCTTGCGAAGGCCTTTGGCACGAGCAGTGCGAACGTAGTCTTGACCCAAGGTATCTAGCATCAGGTTGCGCTGGTACCTGGAGTAGACGGCAATGCCCCCTAGCGACATAGAGATCGTCGGTAGCAACAGGTGTTGCAGGCGGTTCACGAACTCCGCGCCCCAATAGTTACCTATCTGCCCCGTCTCTCCAATGAATTCAAAAAAGTTGGTTCCGGTCACCTGGTTGAACTTGATCGCCAAGATCTGAAGAGTCGTCGCGATGACGATCGTGGGGGTGGAGATGATGATCAGTGCAAGAAGCGAGACGGTGCGGTCTGAGAACTTGTGCTGACGAGTGGCGGTCCAGGCTCCCAGGGCAACGCCGCCTATGATTCCAACGAACGAGCCGATAAGGATCAGACGCAGTGAAACCCAAATGCGCGTCCCCAGGATCTTATTGACGGATTCTCCCTTGGGAGTGTGTCCCCAGTCCCAGTGCAACAGCACACCTTGAATCCAGTTCCAATAGCGCTCGAATAATGGGGTGTCGGGGTTTATGTTGTACCTGGTCAGCATGGCGTTTACGGAGTCGACGTCCAACGAGGGGTTGGTGAAGTCGAACTGAGTCCTGGGATTCAGAGCAGTCCCGGCCAATAGGTACGCTAGGGAAACCGCGATAAACAGCAGAACTATGTAGTTCAGCAGTCGGCGGGACAGGTAGCGATACATGCAGACAATCTTTCCGTAGCCCTTACAACCTTTCAGGCTGCAAAGTAGGCGACTTCGGCCCACCGAAGCAGACTTTCGGCCGTTTGCCTCCCTACAATACAGTCTTGACAGCGCTGGGCCGTGATTTGTTTCTTCGTAGTGGCGCTCGCGGACCAAACACAGAGCCTTTCGACACGAAAGGGAAGCCGGTAGCGGGCTCGACGCGCATCCCACGCCAACCGACAATGGGGAAATGACGCAGGACTTCTACGGCTTTGGGAACAGGCCCACCTGGCGAACTCCAGCGACGGTAGGGCTGATGGTCCTGGCTTCGGTGGTGATGGCTACGACGCTGCGGCCTGCGGCTACCTCCGTGGGGCCGATCCTGGAAGAGCTCATCGCTGCACTGGATCCAACACCTACCGCCGCTGGGTTCCTGACCTCACTGCCGGGTTTCTGTTTCGCGCTGGTTGGACTAGCGGCAAACCGGTTCACGGCACTTACCGGCCCGACGGGAGCGTTAGTTGCCGCAGCCTTCCTGGTGACCACCGGCATGGTCCTTCGCGTCCTGACCGACTCGTGGCAGGTGTTTGTTGCGTTTTCGTTTCTGACGCTGGCCGGGGCAGCAATTGGAAACGTGGTGCTCCCCGCCTACATCAAGGCCGAGTTTCCACGCCGAGCAGCGCCGATGGCGACCGCTTACACGACAGCTTTGGCACTGGGCTCCACGGTCCCGATATTCACGTCAACCGCGATCTTGCGTTCTGCTGAAAGAGCCTGGCCTGGAGCAGGCTGGCGTTTCGCCCTTGGGGTTTGGGCAGGACCAGCGCTACTCTCTCTGGTTTTGTGGCTACTCCTATACATAGGAGTCCCCCATTTCGGCAGTCGGCCCCAAGGTGGGCTGAGACGGACCAGCCTGTGGGCCCTGTTTCGGTCCCGCACCGCCGTAGCGCTCATGTTCTTCTTTGGGCTTCAGTCAATGCACGCCTACATCCAGTTCGGCTGGCTACCCTCTGCTTACAGGGCGGGCGGTCTCGGAGCTGACGCTGCTGCCTGGATGGGGACCATAGTCGCTCTGGGAGGGATCCCCGGAGGGCTGATCATGCCGACCGTCATAGCAAAACGCCGGCTGCTACGCCCCGCCATCGGACTGTTCGGAGTTCTGCTTGCGATCGGCTACACCGGGATTGCGTTCGCGGCGACCACACTTCCTTGGGTCTGGGCTCTTTGCCTTGCGATTGCTGGGTTCTGCTTCCCGACCGCTCTAGCGCTGATAATCGAGCGAACGAAAGATCCTGCAGCAACTTCTTCTGTCTCCGGTTTCGTCCAGCCCGTCGGATACCTCCTTGCAGGCGCCGGTCCGTTCCTGGTCGGTGCGGGCTTCGACCTGGTCGGCACCTGGCCGCCAGTCCTGCTGGTCCTAGCCGGAACGTCAGTGCTACTGGTTAGCGCAGGGTGGGTTGCCAGCGGCAAACGCTACATCGACGATGAGGTAGGAGGGACGTGAGGAGCCCCTGACACCGGTGTTTGCTATGCTAACTAGCTGCCCCGGCTGGCGGATGCTATAACCAGGTCCCGCAAGCACATTTGTGCTTGATTCAGTTTTGTCGGTAGTGAGAGCTACAGTTGAAAGTATAGAGACGGGTGTGGTGCCCGTCACGATCAACTCCAGTTTCCGCCCCGGCTATCTCCATTCCCGCCCGGGCATCCCATCAGAGGAGGAACGCAGAATGAGTTTTGCAACCTTAGTTCCGAAGCCAAAGTCAGTTACAGAAACGCATCAGGGCCCTTTTGTCCTGACCGATGCGGACCGAGTGCAGAGCGAAGGTGCTGACGGCCTGCAGGCCGTGGTCCGGGAAGTCAGCGGCGCACTAAAGCTCGGAGATGAAACGACAAGCCAGGACGGTCGAATCCAGTTGGTGCTCGCTCCACCAGCCGAAGGGGTAGGGCCTGAGGCCTACACACTAGAGGTAGCTCCCGACGTGGTGACTTTAACTGCGTCTTCCCCGAAAGGTCTGCACCGAGGGGCAGCGACCTTGGCGCAACTGTTGGTGGAAACGGAACTCGGCGAAAAAATGTTGCCCGCTTGCATCATCGAAGACGAACCCCGCTACGGGTGGCGTGGGATCTCAATGGATGTGGCGCGGACTTTCTTCCCAGTTGAAGAGATCAAGGGCCTCATAGATCTGCTGGCTTTCTACAGGATGAACACTTTGCACCTACACCTGTCAGATGATCAGGGGTGGAGGCTCGAAGTTCCGGAACTTCCAAAGCTGACCTCGGTCTCTGGTAAAACGGCCATCGAGGGACACCGCGCGGGCTTTTACACCACCCGGGAATTCGGCGAAATCGTTGACTACGCAGCGAACCGCGGGATCGATGTGGTTGCCGAGTTTGACACGCCTGGTCACACCAACGCAGCAACCCATGCTTACGGCGAGCTGACTTCTTCCGGGGAACCGACTGAGGCGTATGGAGGCACTGATGTCGGGTTGTCAATGCTGGAAGCAAACGTTCCCTTCACTAAGACCTTCCTGAAGGACATTTTTGAAACAGCCGCTGAAGCAAGCTCCGGCCCCTACGTTCACATCGGTGGCGATGAGGCCTCCGATGACCCGAAAAAGGGCTACTGCGAACTGATCGAGGAAGCCGCGGGGGTGGTAACGAAGGCTGGGAAGAAGGTTGTCGCCTGGCAGGAAGCCGCGAACGCGGAGCTTCCTGATGGTGCCGTGTTGCAGTGGTGGCACCCGGAAGGCGATCCCTCGAAGGTCGCTGCTTCCACCCGCGAAGGGGTAAGAGTATTGATGTCCCCCGCACCCCACACCTACTTGGACCTGAAGTACAACTCAGAGACTCCTTGTGGGCAAAGCTGGGCGGGATTTGTTGAACTCTGGGATAGCTACGATTGGGATCCCGCAACGCAGGTTGACGGCGTCGATGGAGACGACGTGGTTGGCGTTGAGGCCGCGCTGTGGACCGAGCACATCCAGGACTACCAGCAACTGATGTACATGCTGCTTCCCAGGCTCCCTGCTTTGGCCGAAATCTCCTGGACCCCGAAGCAAGACCAGGACTACGACGACTTCACTAGCCGGCTCGGAAGCCACTCGAAGTACTGGGATGAGCGTGGCCTTCGTTGGCACGCGAGCCCCGGGGTTAAGTGGGCTGACTAGGGCAGCTACCTGCGAACCTGGCTGGACTCACCGTGGACTCGTTACAGAAGATGCTTTCGGGCTTGCCTTACGACCCGACGTTACCCGACTTGGTTGATGTGCAAACCGAGTCGCAAGAACTGATGTACGACTACAACCTGACTCGCCCCAGTGAGGGGCAGAAACGGCAGGAACTGTTGAAGCAGATGTTCGCTGAGATTGGAGACGGCTGCTACGTTGAGCCTCCTTTGCACGCGAACTGGGGCGGTCGGCAGGTGCACTTCGGTTCTCGCATTTACGCGAACTTTGGGTTGACCCTGGTTGACGATGGGGAGATCTTCGTGGGCGACTCCGTAATGTTTGGACCGAACGTTGTCCTTGCAACGGCGGCCCACCCTGTTTCACCTGAGCCGCGCTCTGAGGGAATCCAGTTCAACTTACCGGTTCACGTTGAACGTAATGCTTGGCTGGGGGCTGGGGTGATTGTCCTACCGGGGGTCACGATCGGTGAGAACACCGTGATCGGGGCGGGGAGTGTGGTCACGAAGGACGTGCCCGCGAATGTGGTTGCGGCAGGAGTCCCTTGCAGGGTGCTTCGCCCAATATCTGACCGCGACCGCGAGTTTTATTGGCGGGATCGCCGCTTCCCCGACTAGCCCACTCCTTTTCGTTTTGGCTGCGGGTTGCGGCACTGCCAGGCGCGTGCAAGCTGCTCCTAACTGCCGAAGAGCCAAAAGGCGGCTTTACGGCAACAGCTAAAAATGTCGGCATTGGCGGCGCGGCTCCAGCAAAACAGTGTGAGTGCAACTCCACCCGGGCCCCGGCTCTAGTCGCTGCGTGGGTCGTTCACTAGGACTTGGAACAGATCCCAACCAGTGTGCGTGTCCGTTACTAAGACTAGGTGGGGCCGGTCTGCTGTGAAGTACTTGGGAATGGGTGGTTCTTCTCCAAGAGCTTCGGTAGTCTCGACAGCTATCTCAGTGACAGCCGCAGCGGCCGTCCCGTCCTCGTCAATTTGGATCCGAGCTTGCTGATTTATCAGAGAAACGACTAGCTCCTCTTCACCTTCAGACGCCTTTTCGGAAATGTACTGCAATGCCGGAGGACTCGCCGAGAAAATGGAGGTGAGCCCCATGTCAGCAAGAGAGGGGACCAGGTCAAAGGAGGACGTCAGATCGACCTTCGGGATCTTCACCACCACATCTTCCACACTCAAGTGGTCTTCCAAATCTGACATCATCTCAGGCGTCGCACTTGTCGGATCCGCTCCGTTGGGCGGCAACACATACAACGCTGCAAGTTGTCCCTCAGTGCCATAGGGAAGCTCAACCATCAGCCACCCATCCAACTCTGCATATCGAACGAACATCTGAGCGGTCATGAACTCGGTAGCAACGACCTCACCACCGAAAGTGTGAAGTCGGCGGACCTACTGTCGTGCGCGTCGAACGGATACTGCCACTTTGACACAAACAGCACGGCATTCTGCAAGACGAAGAGCAGGTCAGGTGAAGGCTCCACAACCGATTCTTTGATCAGCCCAGCAGTGTTCTCCCGCACCCATTTGTCCAAATACCTTTTGCCTGAAGCAGACGCCAGATCCACGGCGGCCACCTGAGCACCAAACCACTTCTTCAAAGACTCGGAATACTTCGCTTCCGGAGTGAATCCTTCGCTGAGGACCAGTTGATTAGCCAAGTGAACCTGCGGCTCTTCCGGTAGATTATCGAGATTGACCTTGTCTAAATCCCCTGTGAACGACTCGAGACTTGCGATCAGTGCGTTGGCTGCCTTGTCTCGGTCTTCGCCGGCAACACCCAAAACCTCAGTGAACTGAGCTTCCGCCTCTCCAGTTGCACCGGACCCCAGCATCGACAGGGCAATCACCGTCGAAGCGGGCGATGTCACGATTGTGTCGTCAGCGTGGTCGGCCAGCACGGCAAGACCCAAAGCGCGCGTTGCCGTGACCATGTCTGCAGCACTTGGAACACCGTCAAACTCAAGCCGCTCAGTCGGCTGGCCTTGAACCACGGGCTCAGCCGGGCCGGAGGAACAACCGGCGCCCAATAACAGCGACCCAACCACGCCAACCAATAAGAAGGTCTGAGCCCCACGTAATCCATTCATACCCAGAACTGTAGAGGACTGTGACCTGCGTAATGTGTCCTGCGTCGCTAATGTGGCCTGCGTGATTAGTGCGCCCCGCATCGCTAAGCTGCGGGTTGTGGCTTCGTTTTGGCCGCGGGTTGGCGCCTCGCTTTGGCCGCGGGTTGTGGCTGGAAGTACCGTGGTTTCCCAGGCTTTCCGGGGATAACTCGCGGC
>CAYFRQ010000069.1:0-7430 GCA_964345615.1 uncultured Actinomyces sp.
AGATTGGTGAGGTCATTGGCCCGAAGGGCAAGATGATCAACCAGATCCAGGAAGACACTGGCGCTGACCTCACCATTGAGGACGACGGAACGGTTTACATCGGGGCATCGAGTGGCGAGGCCGCCGAGGCCGCACGCGACATGGTGAACTCGATTGCGAACCCGCAGATGCCTGAGGTTGGGGAGCGCTTCGTTGGCACGGTCGTGAAGACGACTTCGTTTGGTGCGTTCATTTCGCTGACCCCCGGCAAGGATGGGCTGCTACACATCACGCAAATCCGTCGCCTGGTTGGCGGCAAGCGTGTTGAGAACGTTGAAGACGTCCTGCAGGTCGGACAAAAGGTTGAGGTTGAGATTGCTGAGATCGATGATCGCGGCAAGCTGAGCCTGCACGCTGTTGTTGAAGACGAAGACGGCAACGCTGAGACCGGCAAGGTTGACCAGCGGGAACGCCAGCGTGATGGTGGCGACCGTAGGCCGCGCCAGCGCACTCGCCGTCGTCGTGAAGACGAAAGCAACTAGGGGTAATCCTCGAGTCTTGCAAAGAGGGGCAGTCAGGTCACTTGTTGAAGTGGCCCGACTGCCCCTTTGGCGTGTCATTGACAAACTCTTTGATTGTTTCGGTCAGAGACACCCGGTTTTGCGACTGCTTGGGAAAAGCCGGGCAGGACGAAAGCCCGTAGACTGGCGCTATGAGACGCTTCACAGACCCACTGCTGTTCTTCGTGCTCACCGTTGTCGCTGTGCTCACGTGGTTGATCATGGAATGGCGCGATGCCATCCCAGAGGTGCCCGAGGGCATGATGACCCCCATGACGGTCGCGGTCGCCGCCGTTATCTCTGTGCCGGCGCTGGTGTTCGTGACGGTTATGGCTCTGGTCCGCTCCATCTTCAACATCAACCCGAAGGTCTTCTGGGCAATCATGTTCGGGGGGACCGCCCTGGCTTCCGGAACCGTGGCCCTGGCCGGACTCATAACCCGTGCGCAGGGTCTGGAGCTGGGGTTCAGCACTGCGGCCTGGCTTTTCGCCATCGCTGCCCTGGCGAGCCTGATCGCTGTCGTTCTAGCCCTTACAGGCGCAATCCCTAGCCCTGCCTCCAAACAGAAGGGTTCCGACAAGCCCAAGGATTCTCAGAAGTCCAAGGGTTCTTCGCAGTCTGAGGATAGGGACGCTTCGCAACCCAAGGGCTCAGAGAAACCTAAGGCCGCCGAGCAAGCGATCGAAATGGAAGCTGCCTCAGAAGTAGTTGAAGCGGCCGACCTGTCCTACCTGAGCGCGTTCGATGAGACTCCTGCCGACTCGGGTGACCCAGTTGAGGTAACTGAAACACTCGTTGGGGAGCCAGGCGCTGACATGCAGGACGTGGCTGATGCTGTCCAGGCTGAGGTAGACGCGTTGGAACCAGAGTCGAACGACCGGTGATTGCAGGGCTCCGGCGGCCGTAGGGAGACAACTAGCACTGAACCCGATGCGGCCACGCGGTTGGGCGCGTGGCAAGATTGCTACATGACGTCAATGTATGAAGACCTAGGAACGCCCCCACCCGCCGACCCCTCCGCGCTGAGGGTTGTTGCCCTTGGAGGCCTTGGAGCAATCGGGCGCAACATGAACGTGCTCGAAACCGAGACCAAGTTCTTGGTGATCGACTGCGGTGTACTTTTCCCGGATGAAAGCCAGCCTGGAGTCGACCTGATCCTGCCCGACTTCGACCACATCGAAGAGCGCATTGATGACGTTGTCGGACTGGTCTTAACCCACGGACACGAAGACCACATCGGTGCCGTCCCCTACCTTCTGAAGCTCCGGGCAAACATCCCCGTCTATGGTTCAGAGTTCACCTTGGCGCTGTTAGAGCCCAAGCTGGCCGAACACGGGATTAAAGGCGCCGACCTGAATGTGGTCACCGAGGGCGAAAAAGTTCAGATGGGCCCATTCCAGGTCCAGTTCGTCCCGGTCAGCCACTCCATCCCTGATGCAATGGCGGTCTTTGTACGGACTAAGGCGGGCACCGTCCTTGCCACCGGTGACTTCAAAATGGACCAGCTTCCAATGGACGGCTGGCTCACCGACCTGCGCAGCTTCGCGAAGTTCGGCGAAGAGGGCGTGGACCTATTCCTGGTCGATTCCACGAACGCTGAGGTCCCAGGATTCGTCACCCCCGAAGTGGAGATCGGGCCGGTCCTAGATTCCGTCTTTGCAGGAAGCCCAGGAGCCGTCGTAGTCGCATCCTTCGCCTCACACGTCCACAGGGTCCAACAGGTCCTTGAAGCCGCAGCAAAAACAGGTCGCAAAGTCGCATTCGTTGGCCGCTCCATGGAACGCAACATGCAGATCGCCGAAGACCGCGGCTACCTTCACGTTCCAGACGGCGTCGTGCAATCCCTGGCAGACGTGAACAAGCTCCCCCGAAGCAAGCGCGTCTACATGGTCACCGGGTCCCAGGGTGAACCCATGGCAGCACTGGGCCGCATCGCCCGCGGGGCACACACTCAGATCGACATCGGGCAGGGCGATACGGTCGTCCTGGCCTCTTCGATGATTCCCGGTAATGAGACCTCCATAAACCGTGTCGTAAACGAACTGACGGAGCTCGGCGCGCGCGTGGTCCACCAGGGCAACGCCAAAGTTCACGTTTCAGGGCACGCTTCAGCCGGTGAGCTGCTGTACCTGTACAACATCGTTCAGCCAAAGAACGTCATGCCCGTCCACGGGGAGACCCGCCACCTGGTTGCAAACGGCCAACTGGCGGTCAAGACCGGAGTCGATCCCGAGAACGTTGTGCTTGCAGCTAACGGCGTCGTCGTGGACCTGAAGAACGGCCGGGTAAAGGTCGTGGGGCAGGTCCCGGTTGAGCTTGTCTTTGTTGATGGTGCTTCTGTTGGCGAAGTGTCCCAGGACGAACTTGCCGAGCGGCTCGCGCTAGGCTCGGAGGGCTTCATAACGGCCTACGCGACCATCGACCCGAAAACACGGAAGGTTGTCTCCGGACCGACAGTGAAAGCCCTGGGGGTCGCCGAGGCCGACGAAACAATCGAAAGTATCGTGCCCCAGCTGAAAGAAGCGCTTGACCAAGATCTGGCAAAGGGTCAGACCCACCCGAAGCAGCTGCAGCAAGCCATGCGACGTGTGATTGGACGCTGGGCAAGTAAGAAACTCCGTCGCCGCCCAGTGATAGTCCCGGTGGTGGTTCTGCAGTGAGACTAGGCCCAAGCGGCCAACTGCTTCTTCCAAGCGAGGGTGAGACCCAAAGCCAGTTCGTGACCACCCACTCCATGCAAATGAACGTGGACCTGCGGGTTAGCGAAATCCCCAGGGAAGGACAAAACCTACAGGCGCGGGGAGCTGAGGCCACCCCCGGAGGGGGCTATGTTGGCGCGGCCGCAGCAAAAGGACAGGGGGCAAGGGTCCTTTGCGCGTCGCCTCTAGGCACGGGCCCTAACTCCCACGCCATCCGCCGAAACCTAGAGGAAGAGGAAATCGAGACCCTGAACGGCGTCATTGTTGGCGACGTTGGGGTCGGTGTTTCCCTGGTGGAGGACGACGGAAAAATGGCGTCGGTGGTTGCTGCTGGCGTGGAGGTTGAAACCTCCAGAGAACTTCTAGACTCAGTCGCCTTAGAGTTCGGTGACATCGTTCTTGTTCACGGGCGCGACTTGGCGGTGCAACCCTCCGCGGATGTCTTGGCCATTTGGGTTCCTGAAATCCCTGACGACGTCACAGTCGTCCTGGCGGTTTCGCCCGCAGTTGATCAGGTCCCCGCGGAAATCTGGATCCCAATCCTGAAGCGCGCTGACATCGTCACCATGAACATCAGAGAGACCGCGGCAATCCGCGAGATCATCAACGCCCACAGCCCCGGGACCGGGCTTCGCAACATCATGCGTCCCTCGGCAGCCATGGTTCGCAGGCTTGGCTCCCTTGGCTGCGATCTGCAAATCAGCTTGGAAGCAGAACCTATTCTGATCCGCCCCTTTCCCTCGGACACCGTAGACACGACGGGGGTCGGGGACACGCACGTGGCGGTGATGTGCGCGGCAATTCTTCAGGGATACGACCTTGTGGACGCTTGCGTTCGCGCGAACGCTGCCGCAGCCTTGATGATCCAACATGCTGGCACAACCCCGGTTCCCACAAAACAGCAGGTGGAGACCGTATTGAAGACTGGGACAGCGAAAGGCGTGGGAGATGTCTCCCGCCTCTGAATGAACTCGGTGCCGCGCGGCAGGCCTGAAGCAAGGTGCTCCCAGGGTAGTTTCGAAGTGACATGACCACGAAATCTCAGCCCAAAAAGTCGCCCCGCAAGACTGCGGCAAGCAGCGACCGCACCAAGGCCCGCGGAAAACAGGGCAGGCTGGGCCTATCCACAAGCGAGCCTGAAAGCAACGAGCCCGGGTGGTTCTCACGGGCCGTAGCCTCGATTCGGGAGGGGTGGCAGAACATTCACCCCCAACTGAAGCGTGACGCCCTTGCTTTCCTGCTTCTGGCCGTCGCGGTCGTGGTGGCTCTTCGCGAATGGTTTGGGATTTCCGGAAACGCTGGCTCCGTAATCCATCACGGCGTGGCGGGAGCTGTTGGGCTCTTTTCCCCAGTGATCCCAGTGCTGCTGCTGTTCTGGGTCGTTTCTCTGATCCGGGCGCGCAAAAACAGTGAAGCACTGGCCTACAACTTCGCGGGAATGACGGGTGCAACCATTGCGCTGACCGGCCTGGCGCAGGTTGCGCGTGGGAACCCGCCCATCGGTGATTTCGTCGCCATTGAAGGGGCCGGAGGGGTCCTGGGGTGGTTTTTCACCTACCCTCTTGCAAGGCTTTTTGGTTCTCCTGCGACCGGCGTCATTCTGGTCCTGCTCTTGGTTTACTCATTCCTGGTCGCTTTCCGGACGCCGGTGCGCGAAGTGCCGCAGAAACTGCGCGACCTGGGAAGCAAATTGAAGCGCACCGAGGCCCGCGAAGAAGATGAGCCAGAAGGGCTTGCGACCGCCGGCGACGAATGGCTCGAACGCGAAGCAAGACGGGAACCACAGGTTGCGGCGCGTCCAAAGGTTCGGCGCACTGGATGCAAGGTTCCGCTCCAGAAGGCAACGCCGTCCGCGCCCGCCCCATTTGACGCGGGTAACGCCGAAGGGGACTTGAGCGCCGACGGGAACCTGAGTGCTGACGGGGACTTGGAAGAACAGGGCTTGGACACCCAGGCGACAACCGTGCTCCCCAGTGGGAAACCTTCACAAGACTCCCTTCCCATTGAAACCATTGAAACCACTGAGGACAGTGAGTCAGGTGAAGAAAGCGGGGACTTGGGCCCCAGGCTTGCGGACGCCAGCGCCGCCATGAAGAACTACCAGCTACCCCCGGCCGGTGCATTGGCCCGGGGTCTGCCGCACAAGGAGCGCTCTGCCGTAAACGACGCGGTCGTGGAGGCGTTAGAGGGGGTGCTCACCGAGTTCAACGTGGATGCCACAGTCTCCGGCTTTTCGAGAGGGCCAACCGTGACCCGCTACGAACTCCACCTGGGCCCCGGCGTGAAGGTTGAGCGGATCACTGCCCTGTCAGGCAACATCGCCTACGCCGTTGCCAGCACCGACGTTCGGATTCTGGCGCCCATCCCCGGCAAGTCGGCCATCGGAGTTGAGATCCCGAACGCTGACCGCGAGACCGTCGCATTGGGTGACGTGTTGCGATGCGGGAAAGCCCAGAGGAACCCCCACCCACTCATGGTCGGTGTCGGGAAGGATGTCGAGGGCGGCTACGTCGTCACCAACCTGGCCCGGACCCCCCACCTTCTGGTGGCGGGACAGACGGGGTCGGGCAAATCCTCGTTCATCAACTCGATGATCATGTCCATACTGATGCGTTCCACCCCGGAAGAAGTCCGCATGGTGCTGATCGACCCGAAGCGGGTCGAACTGTCGATCTACGAGGGCATCCCGCACCTGGTCACCCCGATCATCACCAGTCCGAAGAAGGCGTCCGAGGCCCTTGAATGGGTTGTCCGTGAAATGGACGCCCGCTACGACGACTTGGCCGCGTTCGGGTACAAGCACATTGATGACTTCAACGCGGCGATCAGGGAGGGATCCGTAAAGCCCTTGGAAGGCTCGAAACGGACCCTCAAGCCATACCCCTACCTTCTGGTCGTTGTCGACGAGCTCGCGGACCTGATGATGATTGCGCCGCGTGACGTTGAAGCATCCGTCCAGCGCATTACCCAGCTGGCGCGGGCCGCCGGCATCCACCTGGTGCTCGCAACGCAGCGTCCCTCCGTCGATGTCGTCACTGGACTGATCAAGGCAAACGTCCCCTCCAGGTTGGCGTTCGCCACCTCGGCTCTTGCTGATTCCAGGGTGATCCTTGACCAGCCGGGGGCAGAGAAACTGGTTGGACAGGGGGACGCCCTCTACCTTCCCGCGGGCGCTGCAAAGCCAATGCGGGTGCAGGGGGCATGGGTGGACGAACACGAAATTCAGGC
Source organism: uncultured Actinomyces sp. (assembly GCA_964345615.1). Classification (GTDB taxonomy): domain Bacteria; phylum Actinomycetota; class Actinomycetes; order Actinomycetales; family Actinomycetaceae; genus Scrofimicrobium. The sequence goes on from CAYFRQ010000069.1 coordinate 6,467, forward strand.
TGTCGTGGACTACACGAAGGCGCAGATGGCACCCAAGTACCGCGAAGACGTCATCGCGCCCGCAAAGAGCGGGAAACCGGCCGAGGACATTGGCGATGATCTTGAGGATCTGCTCTCTGCAGCTGAGCTTGTCGTGAACACGCAGCTTGGCTCCACGTCCATGTTGCAAAGGAAGCTCCGCGTTGGGTTCGCTCGGGCCGGGAGGCTGATGGATCTGCTTGAGACGCGTGAAATTGTTGGGCCCTCGCGCGGTTCGAAGGCGCGCGAAGTCCTGGTTGCTCCGGAAGAACTGCCGTCCGTGCTCGCCCTGCTCCGTGGTGAGTCTGATTCGCTACACCCTGAGTCGGACTCCCCGCCTGAGTCGGACCCGGAGGATTTGGAGTCGACCGTCTCCGATGCCGTCTCTGACACCGTTTCTGCAGGATTTCCCGTGAGTGGGACGCCGCAGAGCGAAACCGACGCCACACAACCCCTGCAAGCCCAGTACTTGTAGCTCCGTCCCTGTGGGTCAGCTCTGGAGGCCAGCTCTGGAGGTCAGCTCTGCTGGCCCTATACTGAGACAAAACCGACCGGCTACCGGCCCTAGTGGGAGAACCATGTCCGAACCGAAACCTTCTGGCGTTGAAGGTACGAACTCCACTCTGTGGAACGTCCCCAACGTACTCACGATGGCTCGGCTGGTGTTGGTGCCAGCGTTCCTTTGGTTATTGCTGATTGACACGACTACCTCTCGCTGGTGGGCGCTGGTCATCTTTGCGGTTGCTGCGTACACCGACCACCTAGATGGGAAGATCGCGCGAAGCCGGGGTCTGATCACCAACTTCGGCAAGCTTGCAGACCCCATCGCGGACAAGTTCATGACGCTTGGCGCGTTCGTTGTCCTCTCAATCCTGAACTTGTTGCCGTGGTGGTTCACCATAATCGTTGCGTTCAGGGAAATCGGGATCACGATACTTCGGGAAGT
>CAYFRQ010000070.1:0-7103 GCA_964345615.1 uncultured Actinomyces sp.
TCTGGCTGGCCATCATCATCCTCACTCCCCCGGCCTGGGGCGGAGCCTTACGCTCGGGCGCATACGGACGCAGCAAAGAAAACGCTGGGCAGGCGATCCTCAAGTATTCCTGGGCAATCGCGCTCGCCATTGTCCTCTTGATCGTCCTGGTGATCCTGGTGGGCCTACACGACAAAGTTGGCCTGCTGTTCGGGTAGCCACGCTGCCGGTCCCGCGCTGTTGGCATGCCCAGGTTTGCTACTGACGACTTATTCGAAAGCCGGGGAGAACAGGGGTTCCTCAACCAGTTTGGAGGACTGCTCCCCCACACTCTGACCAAGCTCGCCAAGTTGCAGGACCTTAGGGGGCGCACCCACCGAGAAGTCGAGGTTCTTACCGTTCAACCACACCATGTAGGGGTTGGTTGAAGACTCAATGAAGTACAGGATGTTTTCGTGGTCGCGCACCGTCCGCCACCTGGTCGGGGAAATGTTCGGACGCGTCGGATCAATGACACCAAACGGCTGAGCGACATTTCGAAGGACAGACAGGATCTGGGCAATCGCCATGGTTCCGTTCTCGGCCGGAGGCAACGACTTCGTGTAGTAAGCGGCGCGAACAAACCTGGCTGCGGCTTCTGTCGAGCCAGGCAAGGGATCGCTACCCCCGAAGGTTTCGTACCCGCGTAGGTTCGTGAGCTGTTCGGCGAAAGACGGAGAGTTCGTGAGGACGTTGAACTGAGGACCATGAGTGATCGCGAGCTGTCCGTCAAGGACCTCAATCACCGCACAGTCGCCAGTAGGATCGCTGAGCTGCAAGTGAACGGCAGTCTGACGACCAGCCACCATGGCGGGTATCAGCTGATAGGGCTCACGCTCGAAAGCCTCGACGGCTTCTTTCACCGTCGCAAAGTTGTCAAGGTAGTACTGCGTCCACAGCGCAATGCCCAGAGCGGGGACGCCCTCTTCACGGTTTCCATATTCGGACTCGGCCAGCCAAAGCATCGAGGCGGCTAACCCTTTTTCGTTCAGGCCATCAGAAGAGCCGATGCCATACGAAACCGCTGCGATCGAACCGTACTTAGCTGTCCACTCAAGGGCGAGGGGCTCATCGGGGTGGGCTCCCCTGACCTCCCGACCCGCGGGAAGCACCCAAAGGTCCGTAGGCATCTCTTCATACCAGTCCATGTTTCTTGATGAAACACAAGGCAGGTCTTCATTTGCCCAAACACACACCGTGCACATGGCCGCTCCGTTCGTCAAGCCTCCGGGGAGGTGGCGCCGGCGCGCCTACCTCGATCCTACAGTTTGCGGATCCCGTAGCGCCGATCAAAAAACCAGAACCAGTGGGACCAACAGGATCTTGACCAGGATCGCGAAAGCGAACAGAGCCCCGTAGGCACTCTCCACACGTTCATCTTGAACACGCGCGTCCGCTGCCTGAAGGACCGCTGGCTGCCCTAGGAAACCAGCAACGCCCCCTGCGGTCCGGGGAGCCGAAAGCTTCTGGAGCCCGCCAACAATAATCACGACAGTCACGCCTACCACTGCGATGACGGTTGCGAGCAACAGTGCTTTCCAGCCGAAGGGACTCGACAACAACGCCGCAACGTCGGGTCCTGCTGACAGACCCAAGGCAGCCAAGAACAGGAGCAGCCCTAAGTGCCGCATCGTGAGGTTTGCAGATTCGGGCATGCTCCAGGTGATCGGGCCAGTCCTGCGCAGGGCGCCAAGGACCATCCCAACCACCAGTGGTCCCGCTGCAACCCCAAGCCGGAAAGTCATGCCACCGGGAAGTGGCAGGGTCACTAGCCCGACCAGAACGCCCAGGACAAGACCCAGGCCAAGGGACAGAGCGTCGATCTCAGAGACTTTCTTCTGTGAATCGCCCAGGTAAGCCTTCACTGCATCCAGCTGGTCTGCTGGGACAACGACTGCCAGGTTGTCGCCGGCCTGCAGGTTCAGGTCGTCCCTAGCGAGCAAGTCAAGGTCACCCCGGCGAACCCGGGTTACTAAAGCCCCGTGCAGGGCTGGAAGGCGAAGTGCGGCGACGGGTCGCCCGGTGAGATCTGGGTTGGAAAGCACGATCCGTTCAAACTCAACGGAGCTGCGGTCGTCCGCCAGGTGCTGGGGAAGAACCTCACCGATCCGGCCCGCAACCGCCTCAGGCGCCCCGGGCTCACCGACAATGACAACATCATCTCCGGGTAACAGTTCCTCACCAGGAACCAAAACGCGGGTCTTGCCAGACCTGGAAACGTAAGAGAAGTGGATCAACTGATCACGCCACTCAGGGAGCCTCTGCGGTAGCACCGAATCACGAACGCGGACGGTGAGAGCCGCCAGACCCCGCCCTGCTAGTGCCGGCGAATCATTCTTGCCCTGCCAGGGACGTGTAACAACCAGAGATACTGCCACGATCCCAACGATCACTCCGATGGGATATCCGCTGGAATAGCCGACTGCCGGCCCGTTTCCCTCAACCAGCTGGGATGCAGTTTCCAGTGCGGGAGCTGCCGTTAGTGCTCCCGTGAACAAGCCTGCCGTCAGACCTGAACTCAGCCCTAGCAGTTTCCCGCCCACCCCAGCTACAACCGCACCTAGCCCCGCACCCAGGACGCTGGCCAGCATCAGTGGCAAGTTCTTCTTAAACGCAGCAACGAAGGTTGCTCCGGACGCCAGTCCGACCGAGTAGACGAACAGAGCCAAACCGATTTGCTGGACAAGCGAAAAACCCTCGGACAACTCGGGCTGCCATGCGGAGAGCGCCAAGCCGACAAACAGGGCCCCTGCAGCACCTAGCCTGACGGGTCCAAACCGGATTGCACCGAGCGCTGCGCCGACTGCGACGACCAAGAAAATGGTGAGCAGTGGGGCGTCAGCCAAGACTTGAGACACTGAACCTCCAGCCGTTATCTCCGCTCTTCAGGATACGCGGGGCACGCGCGCCAAACGCACAAGCGTCTGGAACACCACCCAGGCGACCCCGGCAGACCTACAGCTCGATTTCCAGGGTCCCCGCGTCTATCTCTACAGGCGCAGAGATCTCCAGGGACTCCACGTCCCGGAGCTTCCGGTTGATCGCGCGGGTGCGGACAGAAGCCTGTTCGACCGTGTTTTGGATAGTGGTCAGGTTTCTCTTGATCTTGTCCAGTACTCCGGCGTACTTGTTGAACTCTTCCTTCGCCGCCGCAAGTACCTGCCACACCTCCGCAGAACGCTTCTCAATCGCCAGGGTCCTGAAGCCCATCTGCAGCGAGTTGAGTAGAGACATCAGCGTCGTGGGGCCGGTGAGCATGACTCGCTCCGCGCTCTGCAAGCTGGCAGTCAAGCCAGGGATCCGAATAGCTTCTGCAAACAGGCCCTCGGTTGGAAGGTACATGATCGCAAAGTCCGTTGAGTAAGGAGGCGCGATGTACTTAGAACTGATCAGCTTCGCCTGCGCCCGAAGAGCGACCTCAAGGTCTTTGGTCGCAGCGTTCGCCTCCAAGCTCTCCCCTGTTTCCTGGGCCGCAAGAAGGCGTTCGTAGGGCTCCTGCGGAAACTTCGAGTCAATCGGCAGGAACACCTGTGATTCTTCGTCCCGGCCTGGAAGGACAACAGCGAACTCAACGCGTTCACCTGACCCCGGCTTGATCTCAACGTTCTCCTGGTACTGCTCCGCCGTCAAAATGTCCTCAAGCTGACGGCCCAGCTGCACCTCACCCCACGTCCCTCGAGTCTTCACATTGGTCAGGACCCGCTTGAGTCCACCAACATCACTGGCGAGCGTCTGCATTTCACCGAGCCCGCGCTGCACCTGTTCAAGACGTTCAGAAACCAGCTTGAAGGACTCCCCCAGCCGTTTTTCTAAGGTTCCCTGCAACTTTTCGTCAACGGTTGCCCGCATCTTCTCAAGCTGCTGTTCGTTCCCCGCCCGCACCTTCTCAAGTTCCTGCGCAACGGAGGCCTGAAGCTCGGTGATCTTCCCAGAGTTTTCCTTGAGCGAAGCCTGCAGAGAGTCCTGGAGCTTCTGCGCAACCTCGATCCGAATCTTTTCCAACTCCGCACTATTAGCCTGACGTTGCTGATCCAGGGCCGTCGCGATGGTTTTCTGCTGATCAACCAGCTTTCTATCCATTTGAGTCAGCTGAGCACTGAGAAGGTTCTGAAGCTCCTGCCTGCCAGAACCATCCGCTTGAAGACGCACCGTTGCTTCTTCACTCGCCTGAAGCGAGAACCTGGACAGACGGGCGTCCAAAACCTGCTGAAGCTCAACCGTGCGCTGCCCCTGAGCTTGAGCACTCACTGCAAGCTCATTGGAGATCCGCCGCACGGCCTGCCCCATGGCCTCCACCTGCGCCGCCAACTGGTCTTCACCACCCGCGGACTGCCGCCGAAGCAACACGAAAACGCCAACCGCCGCAAATAGGGCAGCCACAAGCGCCGCCGTTGACAGCAAAATCTCCAAAGCCACCAAATCCCCCAAACCGCACCCTAACCGGCGTAGAACCTCGACGTCAGGCTAGGACCGTCCTCCGACAACTACAGACTCCCGGCTCACAGTGAAGACTCGAAGGATGATAAAGAACCTACTCCGTGATCTCGATCGACTTCCTGTAAGTGATGTCGTTAGTAAGCAACACCAAGACCTCACGGTCATCCGTCAAGACCTTCACGAAACCAGGCGTCACCTCGATGACGTGTCCGTGGACAACACCGTCCTTGAGCCCTATTTCCTCGCGAATATTCCAGGGCGTGGTGACAACCACGGACAGAATCAGCAAGAAAATGACCAGGATGGTGCCCGTGCGGCGACTGACCTTGTCCAAGAGCATCAGTACATCCCCCTTGTGAACAAGGGAAACAAAGATGACAATCGCCGCGCTGAGGGCCACTGCAAGGATGATGGGCCACCACATCTGGTAGGAGTTCTCCAAAACGAACAGGATGAGCCCCAAAATCAGGATGATCAGCCAGTCGGTGACCTTGGCCAGCCTGTCTTTCGAGTGCTGGATCGTGTAGAGGCGGTAAACGGAGAGTGGCAAAACGATCCCCGCGACTATCCCCGTCACCACGGGAAGCTCGAACAGTGTTCCGAAGAAAATCGGGACCGCGTCGTCAAAATCGAAGGCCTCAACCAGCTCAGCAGCTGTGTCCCAGTCCCACCCCGAGACCGCCATGATCCGAATGAACAAGACCATGACAACGACAATCGCAGTGATTCCAGCGCCTTTCGCGCCCTCGCTGACCTCTTTTTCCTCTATTTCGCTCAGGGTTGGCGCTTCACCTTTGATGGCTTGGGAAGCCCATTCTTCCTGTTCCTTCTTATCCGCCTTTGAAGGCTTTTCGGGGAAGAGGTGGAGCCGGCGCTGACCCCCTGCCTGCTCCTGCGGCTTCGGGGTCCCTTTGGCTGACGCGTCCTTGTCCGATTCTTTGGGCGCCTCACTGGCAGCCACTGGTTTGCCTTGGTCTTCCATAGCGAATCACTCCCGGCCGTGGTCTGTCATCGGGTTCCAGGGTACCTGGCACGGCCCGCCATCACGCGCCGATCGCCCCTTTCGAAGTAGGCTCGAAACCGAAGGAGGCGGCAATGGACAAGCAGAGGTGCAGTTTCTGGATCGGTGGTGCCACCACATGGGGAGGGACTCCCGCAAGGGGCCTCCGATCCCTGACCCTAGATGGCGACAAGGCAACCCTCAGCGACCCCACGTGGGTTGGTGAAAACCCCGCGTTTGTCGCGCAAAGTGCCGGGCTGCCCCTAACAGTCAGTCACGAAACTGACCCGGGAACCCTGAGCGCGTTCGCCTCCCCCGAGTCCCTGGTAGCGGGCCGGGAAAAATCGGACGAGGAACAGCAGGACCAAAGCACCATCACCCGCGCTGACACCGGAAGCGACGGCCCAACTTACATCGCGATCGCTCATTTCCCGTCCGGACAGGATGTAGTGCTCGCAGCGAACTACTCGGGTGGCGCACTGTCGGTCAACCCGCTGTCGCAGGCGGGGATCCAGGGGCCCTCACTGGTCGTGCAGTACCAGGGCAGCGGCCCGGATAAGAAGCGGCAGGCTTCCCCTCATCCTCACCAGGTCGTAGTCGTTGAGGATCTCCAGGTCGCGCTAGTACCCGACCTGGGCATGGACTGCATCCACGTACACAAACTTAGCGACCTGGAAGCAGGGCGCCCCGACCACAAAAACATTCTTCTTCCCCCCGGTTCGGGACCCAGGCACCTGGTGGTGAGCGGGTCCGTCGCAATCGTTGCCTGCGAACTGGAGGGGTTGGTTCGGGTGGTGTCGATCGAGAACGGTAGCCCCATCACCGATGCGGTCCCGTGGGGGAAGGGACTGGACCCACTGGAGAACCTGCCCTCGGCCATCGCCCTCACAAGGGGTGGTCACGTCCTTGTTGGGAACCGCGGGCCGGACTCTATTGGAGTCCTGAAGTGGGACCCGCTGGTTGAGACCCTCACGTACCAGGGACAGTTCCCTGCAGGGGGTTCGCACCCGCGCGACTTCCACTTGAGTCCGGACCAGCAAACGCTGGTCGTTGCGAACCTGGACGGCAACAACCTGGCGGTGTTTGATTTTGACGACTACGCCGGGATCCTGGAGCTGAGGCAAACCCTTCCGACAGGCAGCCCCACCTGCGTGGTTCCTGCAGCCAACTAGTCACCTCGGGAGCGGTTCGACCTAGGCGGCAGACTGCTGGTCTTCCTCCATGCGGAGCCTGGGGTTCGTGATCTGGCGCCTACGCACCCCCGTCTTCCCCTTGTAGAAGGCGCGGAACACGTCCATGTCTGCTTTCGGGTCTCCCTGCAGGGTCAGCCAAGGCCCTAATCCGCACGTGCGGTTTCTTTTGTCGATGAAGCCAAGGATCACCGGCAGCCCTGTGCCAGCAGCGATCCGGTAGAACCCCGACTTCCAGTAGTCGACTGGGGAACGGGTCCCTTCTGGGGCAATAGCAAGGGCCCAGGGCCGTTCAGGCTTCCCTGTTATCCGTTCTTCGGCCTGCCGGGCATTCAGCTCTTCTACCAAAGACTCAACGATCCCGCCCGCGTTACTGCGGTCTATGGGGATCCCGCCAACGGCGCGTGCCAAGGGGCCGACCGGGGAACGGAAGATGGCTTCTTTGCCGAGCCATTTCA
>CAYFRQ010000071.1:0-3936 GCA_964345615.1 uncultured Actinomyces sp.
ACCGTGAAAGTGACGGTGACGAACCTGGGCCAGGTCGACTGCAAGATCACTCAAGCTCAGCTTGGCGTGCAACTGGTGGCGGACCAGGAAGTGCTCTGGGAGCCGGGAGCCTGTTCCGATGCCATGCAGAAGAGCCTGTTGCTTTTGTCCCCCGGTCAACCTTGGTCGACACGTCTTTCGTGGGATGGGCTCCGTCACCTCGGTTGCGACAATGCGCAATCAGGTGAGCAGCCAATAGCTGTGGGGGAGGGGGAATATTCGCTGGAAGCGCGTGTCTTCGGCGGGAAGGCGAGTGAAGGCGTCCCCCTGGTCGTGGAGTAGCTACCAGCCAGCAGCCTGTGCTGCGGAGGTCCGCTTCCCCAAGTGGTCGACAACCATTTGGGCTCGATAGGGCCCGACGCCCTCAACCTGTTGCAAGTCTTCTGCCGAAAGCTGCTTCAGTTCGGAGAGAGACCCCCAGCGTTTCGAGATCAGCTGGATCGAACGCCAAGGCAACCTGGGAACCATCGCGAGGGCGCGGATCCCGCGTGGCTGGATTGGTTCATCCAAGTCAGCAGGGTCAAAGACGGGGATCCCCATGATCTCTGCAATCTGTGCCAGATCCACCATGGATTCAGAAGAAAGGGAGGACAGTGCCAGCTCTGCTTGCTCAAGGCTGTCAGGGTCGCGAATGTAGTCGCGAAGAACCAGGGCTCGTTCGGAGGCAGCGCCTCTAAGGAGATCGTCGACCTGAAGGGTCAGAAGGCGTCCGTCCGCACCCAGTTCATCGAGGTAGCCGTTGATTTCAGCTGTGATTCGCCTGATCATCTCCATTCGTTGCACGACAGTCGTCACGTCACGGACGCTGGCAGAGTCGCGAAGTTCGAAGATCGACAGAGCTGAAAGAACTTCATCGAGGCGTTGCGTGTAGCGATCGAGCGTGTCTACGGCCTGGTTGGCGCGAGCCAGAAGAGCCTCTGGCTCTTCGACAGTGTGGTGGGTGTCTCCGACGTAGACGGAGATGGCCGACATCGAGGCCGATAGTGAGAGGACGGGGACGCCCGTCTGCCGGGCGGTCCGCTGTGCTGTGCGGTGGCGCATACCCGATTCGTCTGTGTGGATGCCGGGGTCCGGCAACAACTGAACGTTCGCACGCAAGATTTTCCAAGCATCTGTGTCTACGATTAGGGCGCCGTCCATCTTGGCGAGTTCGCGGAGCCTGGACGGTGAGAAATCAACGTTCACCGTGAACCCACCGGAGCAGATCGCTTCAACCTCTGGGTTGTATCCCAAAACGATGAGTGCTCCAGTGTGCGACTTTTGGATTCGTTCCAATCCCTCACGCAGGTCCGTGCCTGGGGCGACCAGCTGAAGAGCCCTGCGCAGACCACGACTCTCAACTGCCAAGTCCGTCTTCCCTTCTGTTCGCTGGGCGGAGCCCGGCCTCTCTCTAATAGCCAAGACTACCCCTCTACAGCAGAAGCCCCAGGACGTGGCGGGCGGCGTCCTGCACACTCTGAACTCCAACCACGTCCATCCCCGGTGGGGCTACCACGTCCGGCAGTTGGGAGACAGGAACAAGCGCGCGCTTCCAACCGAGCCTCGCGGCCTCGCTCAACCTGCGGTCCAAACCGGAGCACGGGCGGATTTCAGACGTTAGGCCAACTTCTCCCAGTGCAACGGTCCCGCGAAGCAGAGGCTTTCTGTGTGCCGCTGACGCAATGGCTAGTGCGATCGCTAAGTCGGCGGCGGGCTCGACAGTTTTGGCGCCGCCAACCGTCGAAACGTAGACGTCCTGCCGGGCCAAGTCCAAGTCCAGGTGTGCCTGTAGCACCGCGATAACCATTGAGACGCGAGAATAGTCCAGGCCTGACGTCGTTCGGCGGGGGCTGCCTCCGGCCCCCTCTGCGACAAGCGCCTGGATCTCAGTCATTAGAGCTCGGTGTCCGTCAAGCGTGACGCTGGTAGAGCTTCCGACAACTTCGCGATTGTTTCCGCTGGTGAACAGAACCGACGGGTCGACGACCTGCTCTATCCCAGATTCGTTCAACAGGAAACAGCCGACTTCCTCCGTCGAGCCATAGCGATTTTTGGCGGACCTTAGTAGTCGTAGGGGAGTTGTCCGCTCGCCTTCAAACTGGCAGACCACGTCAACCAGGTGCTCCAGGGTGCGTGGCCCGGCAATGCCCCCGTCTTTGGTGACGTGTCCGACAAGGATGGTGGGGACCCCCGAACGTTTGGCCTCCTGAATCGCGGCTCCAGCTACGGCTTTCACCTGTCCGACGGAACCTGGGCCGCCATCGACTTCGGCGCTGGTGAGCGTTTGAACCGAATCCAGAATGATCATTGAGGGCTTTGAAGACTCGATGTGCCAAAGGGCGTTATCGATGTCGGTTTCGGCAGCCAAGGCCAAGTGGGAAGAGACGGCACCTATCCGTCTTGCACGGCGACCAACCTGAGAAACTGACTCTTCACCCGTTACGTACAGGACTGGGCCCTCACCCCGCGCCAAAGCACCCCTGGAAATCCGCGCCGCGACGTCTAATAGCAGCGTTGATTTTCCCACTCCGGGTTCCCCAGCAAGCAGGACCACTGAGCCGGGTACCAGGCCTCCACCAAGCACGCGGTCGAACTCGCTCACCCCGGTCGGTCGCACCGGGAAGTTTTCGGGCTCAACTTGGTCCATCCGAATGGCTGCAGTTTTGGGGATCAAGCTGGGCGCGCCTGTCTGCCGCCGATCCACGGGGGCTTCGTCCATGGTTCCCCAGGCTGAGCAGGCTTTGCATTGCCCCAGCCACTTAGGGGACTCCCAACCGCACTCTGAGCAGAAATATGCAGCCTTAGTTTTCGCCATGCTAGAAGCGTACCTAGCTGGGAGGAACTCGGTTTAGTGAGGACGCTCAGAAAACGCGATGACTGCCGGGGAAGTCCCAGAGACAATCAGAATGTCATCGCTGTCGATGCGGGTGTCAGCGTTTGCGTATCGGAAAGGGCGCCCTGGGTGGAGGGTGCCGATGACTTTTACTCCGTAGCGGGACATCGGTCTAGCCTCCCCCAGAGTAAACCCCTCGAGTTCTTTCGGAGGGCGCATTTTCGCGACGACGAACTCGGATTGGTCCAGCTCGATGTAGTCAAGCAGTTCTCCGCCTACCAGGTGGGCCGTACGTAGGCCGGCGTCGTACTCTGGGTAAACGACGTGGTGCGCCCCAATGCGACGGAGGATCCGTCCATGCTCACGTGAGGTTGCTTTCGCCCAGATGGACTCGACTCCCAGGTCAGCCAGGTTCGCGGTGACTAGGACCGAAGACTCGAGCGAGCTGCCAACCCCGACCACTGCTGATGCGAAGTCTGAAGCCCCAACCTGCTCTAGGGCTTCAGCGTCAGTGGCGTCCCCCTGAACTATGGGCAACGCGCCGCTGTAGTGCTGGACGCGATTGTGGCTCTTCTCCATCGCAAGCACCTCAAATCCCAGGCGCTCCAGTGTCAGCGCTACGGCAGACCCGAACCGGCCCATACCAACAACCAGAGTGCCGTGGGCTCTTTTACGATCAGCCACTTCTTCTCCTTGCTTTCTATGTCTTTAGACGAGGCCTAACCCACGATCGGGCGTTCTTCCGGGTACCGGATAAGACTCTTTTCCTGACGAAGGGCAAGCGCTGCGGCGAGGGTCATGGGCCCGACACGACCGACAACCATCAAAAAACCGAGTAGGGTCTTGGCTGCAGCTGGCAACAGGGGGGTAATCCCCGTGGATAGTCCCACCGTGCCGAAGGCTGAAATGACCTCGAACAGTACCCGGTCCAGGCTGAATGGGGTCATGACAAGTAGCGCGCCAGCGACGGACAGCACCAGGATTGCTGCGGCCAGAAGAACTGACACCGCCTGGCGTAGCGTTTCATGCGGGATGCGTCGGTGAAATGCTTCAACGTCCCTCAGCCCTCGGGCCTCGGCCCACAC
>CAYFRQ010000071.1:4036-5125 GCA_964345615.1 uncultured Actinomyces sp.
GCCCCCACAAATGCTGCCAGCATCAGCGGTGCCACCACCCCCCAGTCCCCAATGTAAGGGCTGAGTCCTTCCGGCAGGTTTACGAAACCGGCGTTGTTGAACACTGAAATTGCGGTGAACAAAGCGTCCCAGGTAGCGCCAGCGAAGGTGTGTCCCTGCCTCAGGAACGCGGGAAGGATCATTAGAAAAAGGATCAGCTCAACGACCGCGGTGGTGGTGAGCACGCCGACAACCAGTGCGCCCGCATCCGAGAGTCGTCCGCGAGTGTCTTCGGCAGAAAGCAGGCGCTGAGTCACTCCGAGACGCCTCGACACGACTAGGGCCAAGAGGGACGCCATCGTCATGACGCCGAGACCGCCAAGAGTTATGGCCATCGCCAGGACAGCCTGGCCAAAGATGGACCAATGGGTTGCGGTGTCAACCACAGTCAACCCCGTCACGCAGACCGAGGATGCGGCCGTGAAGAAGGCGTCGATCAAAGTTGTGTGCTGGCCAGGTGCCGAAGAAGCTGGCAGAAGAAGCGCGCCCGTGGTCACTGCGATAAGGAAAAGGAAAATGACCATGGTCAGCCTGGCCGGGTAGCGGAAGGCCACCATAGAGAACCATGCGTTCAGGGTCTTCAAGGGGCTCAGCTTGCGTGCCATCTGCGCAGTCATGTGTCCCGGGTAAATGCCGCGGTGCGAGGGCGTGACGGGCTCAGATTCAGCGAACGCGGAGGCAGAACTTCGCTCGCGGGCACGGGCCTGCCTAGCTTTTGCTTCAGGAGAGCGCTTAGCCCGCGCCCGCCGGTTTCGCTTCGACGCAGCCCTTGCCGCTCTCCCCGCCGCGCGAGCTCGCGGGCCACCTCCGCTTCGCGGGCGGGAATGCTGTGAAGCGTTCAAAGCATTTCCCCTTACCGTAAGCGCCCTGACAGGCCGTCGATATGGGCTAAGATCAGTCTAGGGTCTGACTTCGCGGACGGCCGCTTTATCAGCCCCAACGACTTGTCCATCGTTTAGGCCAGATAGGTGCGCCCGTGAATCCTCAGCCAGTGCCGAGCCTCATGACAGTCGCTGAGGTTGCGGATCTCATGCGGGTCTCGAAGATGAC
>CAYFRQ010000071.1:5225-7098 GCA_964345615.1 uncultured Actinomyces sp.
GTGTCTGAGAGTGTCTGGGTCGGCCTGGTCTCAAACGTGTTCTGGTAAATGTCGCCCCCTTGTGTTCGCGCAACAGCGTAAGAAATCCCTACAGTGATTAGCGAGACCAGGCCGAAGACAAGTGCCAACTGCACGAACTGAGATGGACGCCCACGGTGATTGCTGGGCTCTTCGTCTTCGCTGTCCTCAGGCTCAGAGTCTTCTTGATCGCTTTCAGCCGCTTTCTCAGACCCCTCTGTTGAATCTTCTTCGCCGTCTGAGTGGAGCAGCCCATCCTCTGAAACGATGGGAGCAATAACCTTTTTCGTCCCCTCAGCGGTCAGATTGATGATCACCCTGTAGAACTCCGCAATCAATGCGGAACATATCGAAACCACCCCGGTCAACATTAGGGACCCGAAGACCGAGGTTAGGCGAGCAGAAACCAGAGTCATCGTCACAGCCGCTAAGGCGGTGGCGATGAGGCGCGGCCAGGAAATCGAGGAGCCGGCCCGGGCTTGCTTTATTGTGTTCCGAAGCTTGTTGTCGCCCAATCCTCCCCCTCAAACGCTACGTAAGGAACGCATTCCTCACGTCTAAAACATAGTCCCTTCCCGTATCCTTGGGGCAGGCAAACCACTGTGGCCCCAAAGGAGTGGTGTGGAAGTGAGAAGGCAACCCCGAGCCCGCGTTCTTATCGAGCTATGCGTGGAGGACGAACGCGGTGTTCGCCTAGCCCGCGACGGTGGGGCAGACCGCGCCGAGCTGGCCCGCGACCTCGCAACCGGGGGCCTGACACCTAGCGAAGCGACTTTTCTTGCCGCTCTTCGCTACGCGCCGCCGCGTGGATTGCGAGTCCTAATCCGCGAGAACCCCGACTCCTTCAATCTGACGGCAGAGCAGGTTGCGCTTCAAACCCAATCGATCAGACACTTCGTGGGGCTCTTGCCCGCGGCCGGGCCGCAGGTTGGTTTTGTAGTTGGGGGCCTAAATGGCAACCGGATAAACCTTGAGGCAGCACGCCAGTGGCGCAGGGCAGCCGGCGCGCACTACCTGGTTTTCCACCGGGCGTTCGACGAGGTCGCAGACCCGGAAGAAGCCCTTCTGCAACTGATCGACCTTGGCTACGACGCAGTCCTCTCCACCGGGGGCCCCGATGGGATCGCTGACCCTGCCGGTTTAGCGCGATTGCGCAAGTTTGCGGCCGGACGGATCACGATCATCGGCTCGGGTGGAATCCGGGAACACAACGCCGAACAAGTAGTAACTGACGGAGAACTAACTGACGTCCACTTTCGAGTCCCGGACGCCTCCGCTGGCGACGAAGGTTTGGCCTCGCTCACGAAGGTGATAACTGCTTTGCGCGCCGATTCCCTTTATTTTGAGAGGGAATCTAGGTAGTCCTCAACCTGGCGTTCATCCATGGCCCAGTCATCGCTGCCGTCACGACCCGTGGCGTGAACGCCAGCGCCTGTCTGGATGTTTTTCAACGTGTACTTGCCGAAGTTCGGGTCGGACTCGTCGTGAAGCTCGAGCTCCACCATGTGCAACCCGTGCTTCTCAGCCCGGCGGCCTAAGCGGTTGATGTTTTCTTTGTGATCACTGTGGTGTTCGTCGCTCACGGGGTGTCCTTACTTCTGAAGATCCGTAGGTGCCTCTGCACGGGCCCCACGGTTGCTTACGGCACAACGTTACTCGACTGGCGCCCCGCTGGCCCAGCCTCGCTCAACTGTCGGTGCCGCTCTGAGTGACTGCGCCTAGCAAACTAGTCTTTCCACTAAGGTCGGGTCGACCCCCAGACCGATTGGAGCAGCATGTCTCGCGTTATCGTCGCCAAGTTCGGCGGCAGCTCACTTGCCGACGCATCTCATTTCGAGACCGTCAAAGAGATTGT
>CAYFRQ010000072.1:0-6579 GCA_964345615.1 uncultured Actinomyces sp.
CAACACAGGCCCTCCCGGCGGCTTGATATTGATTCGACACCAACATCATCCCCCCCGAAGGGCCACCAACTACACCCTCAACTGTGAAGAGCCGATATAGTTGAGCCAGGCAACTAAGGTGCCGGGGCTTCTTCGTGTCGACCAGGTCGAACGTAGGCGCCCATATTCTGTGGATTCATAACAAGGCGGTGGCAATCTGCGGGGCTGTAGCAACGTCGAGGTCACGCAGTGCCGGACCTCAGGCAGAGAGGCCAGGAGGTCGCCCTACAAGAAACCAGCCGACCTGCAACTGAAAGGTTCGAAATGTTAACTGGAAAACGAGTACGTGCAACGGTCGCCTTTGGCGCCGCGGCTGCCCTCGCTCTCTCGGCGGCCGCCTGCAGCAGCGGTGACGCGAAGGATTCGGGAGATGCCGCGTCTACTTCCGGCGACGGCGAGAAGTTTACAATCTGGCATTATGAGGCGGAAAATACGGCCTCAGCTGACGCCTGGGATGTGGCCATGGAAATCTTCCAAGACGAGCATCCCGAGCTCGACGTGGTCTTTGAAATGCAGTCATTCGAGCAGCTGCAAAAGAACGCCAAGATTGTCTTGACGGGCGACGACGTCCCGGACGTAATGGAGTTCAATAAAGGCAACTCGACGGCTGGGCAGCTAGCAGCACAGGGCCTGATTGCGGATCTAACCGATTACGCACAGGAGCAGGGTTGGGAAGACCAGCTTTCCCCCTCTATCTATGCGACAGCCCTCTATGACGAGCAGGGACTCATGGGGTCAGGAAACTGGTACGGGGTGCCCAACTACGGCGAGTTCGTCATGGTCTATTACAACGCGGACATGTTTGAAGAGCATGGCATCGAGATCCCAACAACCTATGACGAACTCACTGCAGCGATGGACGCGTTCGTCGAGGCTGGCGTGATACCGCTTGCCATGGGTGGGTCCGAATACCCCTTCCAGCACCTGTGGTACGAACTGATGCTGCGCAGCGCAGACCAATCCTTCATTGACGACTACCAGTTCTTTAAGGGTGACGTGGACTGGGAAGCTGGACCGGTTATGGAGGGCACTAACCTAGCAGCCGAATGGATAGAAAAGGGCTACATCGCACATGACTCCGCGGGTATCCCCGCCGAAGACATGGGCCTGTCCTTCATCAACCAGACCTACCCGCTGATGTATTCGGGTTCGTGGTGGTTCGGACGGTTGGTTGAAGAAATGGACACCGACAACTGGGGCGTTCTGCCATTCCCGGGCTCGGACCTACATCCTGGTTCTTCCGGAAACCTATGGGTGGTTCCTTCGAATGCGAAGAACCCCGACCTTGCGGCCGAATTCATCGAAGTGACGCTGCGTCCCGAGGTGCAGCAAGTCTTCGCTGAAAAGGGAGGCCTCCCGGCGGTGGTGGGCGACTACACCTACCCCAATGACAAGGTCGAAGAGTTCACTGACACATTCATGGACATTGTGGCTGCCGACGGACTGGGCTACTACCCGGACTGGCCTGTGCCCGGGTTCTATGACGTCCTGGTCTCAGAAGGGCAAGCCCTGATCAACAACACTAAGACTCCTGCTGAAGCCGCGTCCGACGCCGGGTCAGCTTATTACGAGGGTAAAGAAGACCTGCTCTCGCAGTAACTGAATAAGGGGGTGCCCGACGCGGGTCGGGCACCCCCGCACTGGAGGAGACCCATGACTGCTACCGAGACCAAGCCCGCTGCCACTCCGCCAGCCGGAAGCCGGCAAAGAAGCCAGGTGAGGAAGCCCCGTAAACAAAAAGGACGCAGAAGTCCTGTTTACTACCTCTATCTGCTACCGGGGCTAATTGCGTTCCTAATAATCATTGGCATTCCACTTATCGCCAATATCTACATTTCCTTGTTCAAGTGGCGCGGTGGTATGGCCCCAATGCGTTGGTACGGGCTTGGCAACTACGCTGATCTTCTAAACGACAGCGCCTTTTGGACCTCATTCGCCAACTCGATCTACATGATCGTCGCGATGGTGATAGTGCCGACACTGATCGGACTACTGCTCGCCTCTGTACTTTTCGACTATCTGGGCCGAGCGTTCGGATCCCGAGTTTCCTCATTCCTGCGGGCCACCTACTACGTGCCGCAAATCCTTCCCGTCGCAGTCGCCGGCATCCTTTGGAACTGGATCCTCAACGCCCAAACAGGGGCTCTGAACGTGATGTTGCGCGGCATAGGCGTCGCGTCACCGCCCAACTGGCTCGGTTCGTCCTCCACCGCGATATACATGGTCATGATGGTGTTGATCTGGGTGCAAATTGGTTACCCCGTGGTCATCTTCATGGCCGCGTTGGAACGCGTTGATCCAGAATTGTATGAGGCAGCGGAACTGGATGGTGCGAGCTGGTGGCAGCGGTTCAAAGCCATCACCATCCCCCAGATCCGCCCTGAGACATTCGTTGTTGTGCTGACCACGACAGTTGCCGCACTGAAGGTTTTCGCACCAATCTACGTTTTGACTCGTGGCGGTCCAGAATCATCAACACTCGTCCCCAGCTACTACTCGTACCTGAACTTCTTTGACAAATCCAAAGTTGGTTACGGCTCCGCAGTCGCAACGGTCCTCACGCTTGTGATTGTGCTGATCGCAGGGGCGATCCTGACGCTTCAGGGACGCGCAGAAAAGAGAGAGCAGGCTGGTCTCTGATGTCGAGCACAGTTGCAACTAAAGAATCTAAAGAGTTGGCGAAATCGCAGAAGAAGGCCGACCGGATAGACGTACGGTACAGACGGGGAATCACCCGATGGGTGGTCTTAGGACTGGTAGTTCTCGGAGCCATAATTATGCTCTTTCCGTTCGCACTCATGATACTTAACGCCTTTAAATCGCCAACAGACTATTCGCAGAACGGCCCGTTGAGCTTCCCCTCAGAGTTTTACTGGGAGGGTGCCAAGAACTTTTGGACCCGAACTGACTTCACTCGCAAACTCTGGAACTCCATTGTCATCTCGACCCTGGTGGCCTTTCTAGGAACCCTGATCTCTTTCTTCTCTGCATATGCGATCGGTATTGGACGGGTTAAGGGTCGCTTGTGGCTGATTGGGTTATTCCTGATGGCGACAATGCTGCCTCAAGAAGCACTCATCTATCCACTGTTCACCATGGCTAACAAAGTGGGCCTGTCGGCGTCGATTTGGTCCGTGGTCATTATCTTCACGGTGATCCAGGCGGCGTTCGGAACCTATCTGCTTTCAGCAGTCCTAGGCACGTTCCCACCTGCACTGATTGAGGCGGCCGAGTTGGATGGTGCTGGCCGCTGGCGGATCATGTGGCAGGTCGTCTTTCCCATCGCGCGCCCGTCGATGTCAGTCTTGGTGATTTTCTTCTTCATCTGGACCTGGAATGAGTTCTTCATCCCGCTAGTCATGCTGACTCGATCGGCATCCCAAACCGTGCCTATCGCCCTCGCCTCGCTGCAGGGCGACAGGATGATGGACGCTCCAACAACGAACGCTGGCGCCCTGATCTCTCTGCTACCAGCGCTCATCTTCTTCCTGCTATTCCAGCGCACGCTGACACGCGGGGTAACGGCGGGAGCAGTCAAGTAACTCGACAGCTGTCAGGCCCGCAAACAAACGCCTCAGTCAACACAAAAGTGGGAGACAACCTAAATGAAGTTCACCGATGGATACTGGCTGGTCAAAGAAGGTATGAACCCTCTGTATGCCGTGGAGATCGACGATATTCGTTTTGATGAAGCTACCGGACTGATGAGCGTCTACGCGACGACCACCAAGGTCCGAAACCGCGGTGACGTCCTGAATCTGCCAATGCTGACCATCTCTTTCTCAGCAGAAAGGGAAGGTGTCATCCGCTCAAAGATCGTGAACTACGCGGGCCGCCGACCGAAAGAGCCAAATTTCGAGCTGGCGACCGACGGGACAACAGGTGTGTTTGAAGATGGGGAGGAGTACGCCAGTCTTCGCTCCGGCAGTCTCGAAGTTCGGGTTTATCGTGAGGGCCCGTGGCGGGTTGAGTACTGGCAGGACGGGGAGCTGCTCACGTCTTCCCTGGCGAAGTCCGTGGCGACCGTGACCTCGGATGATGGCGGAGAGTGGATCCACGAACAGCTCTCGTGGGAGCCGGGTGAGTCTATCTACGGCCTTGGCGAGCGTTTCGGCCCGTTCGTGAAGAACGGGCAGGTTGTCGACATCTGGAACAAAGATGGTGGCACCATGTCCGAGCAGGCCTATAAGAACATCCCGTTCTATCTCAGTAGCCGCGGATACGGTGTATTCGTTGATTCTCCCGCCAAAGTGAGTTACGAAATTGGCTCCGAAGTGAACACGAGGATTCAATTCTCTGTTACCGGGCAGTCACTCGAATACCTGGTTATTGCGGGCCCAACACCAAAGGACGTCCTCAACCGATACACGGCGCTCACCGGAAGGCCACCGCAGGTTCCAGCCTGGTCCTACGGCCTGTGGCTGTCGACCTCTTTCACCACCGATTACGACGAGGCGACCGTCACGTCATTCATTGACGGGATGGCAGAACGCGATCTTCCGATCTCAGTGTTCCATTTCGACTGCTTCTGGATGCGCGAGTACCAGTGGGTCGACTTCACTTGGGATGACCGCATGTTCCCAGATCCGGAAGGCATGCTCAGCCGACTCAAGGAAAAGGGAATCCGAATCAGCGCGTGGATCAACCCGTATGTCGGCCAGCGCTCCTCCATGTTCCAAGAAGGGGCAGAAAAGGGCTACCTGCTCAAAACCAAGGATGGCGATGTCTGGCAATGGGATCTGTGGCAGGCGGGAATGGGACTGGTGGACTTTACCAACCCGGACGCCGCGAAATGGTACACGGATAAGCTACGCAAACTGATCGACCAGGGCGTGGACACCTTTAAGACCGACTTTGGCGAAAGGATTCCAACCGAAGGGGTTGAATGGTACGGCGGGCAAGATCCCGAACGGATGCGTAACTTCTACACGGAGATGTACAACCGCACCGTATTTGAGCTGTTGAAAGAGGTGAAGGGAGAGGGAGAAGCGGTCCTGTTTGCTAGGTCAGCAACCGCGGGCGGCCAACAGTATCCCGTGCACTGGGGAGGCGACTGTGACTCGACCTTCGCATCGATGGCCGAATCACTACGTGGTGGACTGTCCCTCGGACTTTCAGGGTTCGGGTACTGGAGTCACGACATCGGCGGCTTCGAAGGCGATCCGGACCCGGCAGTGTTCAAACGTTGGGTTCCGTTCGGCCTCCTGTCCTCCCACTCACGCTTCCACGGCTCACAGACATACCGTGTTCCCTGGAACTTCGGCGAAGAAGCAGTGGACGTGACACGGAAGTTTGCCAACCTGAAAATGCAGCTGATGCCTTACCTTGACAACGCTGCTAAACAGGTCAGCACGGAAGGCACACCCGTTATGCGGGCAATGGTGCTGGAGTTCCCTGAGGACAGGTCGACGCATTCTGCTGACACCCAGTACATGCTGGGTGAGTCCCTCTGTGTCGCCCCGGTGTTCAACCAGCAGGGGATCGGCGAGACGTATCTGCCCGCAGGCCCCTGGCGCCACCTGCTGACGGGCGAGTTTGTTGAGGGCTCTCGCTGGGTCCGCGAGCAGTACGGGTTCGACTCACTTGGACTGTTCGTTCGTCCCGGTTCGGTCATTCCATTGGGAGCTGAGACAGACCGCCCCGAGTATGCGTGGGCGGAAGACGTCACGCTGATGGTTGGCGAACTAGAGGACGGACAGGCTGTCGAAGTTCACGTTCCCGGCGGGACTGGCAAGGCGGCGAACTTCCTGGTCCAGCGTGAAGACGGCGTGATCACCGTGTCCACCTCGGATGCGCCAGGCAAGTGGTCTGTACAGCCTATCGGCCACCCGAAAAAAGTAGGCAATGAAGGCGCGTCAACGGTTTCTGTGGAGGCCCCGGCAAGGAGTTAACCTAATGGGTCGGGAGCCCATCCGGTGAGAGTGGTCCTAGCCCGCCCATCCGGGGCGGGCTAGGACCACTCGTAGGCTAAGGTGACGGAGCTTGCTGTAGTCATGTCCAGAGTGCCGGCGCCGGGTAAGTTCTGAGTCGCGCCGATAGCGCAGAGAGGACGGACTATGGACGCAGGATTTGGGCGCCGGCCGACGGTGTAAGGCTGGAGGAGGTGTGCGTCCTTTACCTAGCACCCCTAGTTAGCCAGTGCAGAAACGGGGGAGTCGTTTCTGCCACCTTGCTTGGGGTGAATTTGGGGCTCTGTCATGAGGCTGCGATCGGCGTATGACAGGCATCCCCATAGGCACATCGAATGGGGGTCGTTGGCCTTGAAGCCCGGCGGGTGGCTCAGGGATGCTGCGGCACCACAGTCAACGAGGATAGGGCGCTGCCCCCGTGTTGGGTGGGGACGAAACTCCGCCGGTGGGCGCGGCCCGTGGTGGGGGCCATTCTGGGGGCCATTGTTACCACCTTTATGCTAACTCAGTCCTGTTATTGCCACGTATCATCGCAGGTCAAAGGCAGTTTGGTGAGGTCTCCCAATACCCCATCTATTCCCTGACACGGAAGAGGTCACTGGTTCGATCCCAGTACGGCCCACCGCAGTAT
>CAYFRQ010000073.1:0-6093 GCA_964345615.1 uncultured Actinomyces sp.
CCTGCGACCCTCTGCTCCCAAAGCAGATGCGCTACCAAGCTGCGCCACACCCCGTTGCAACAACGATGTCGTTGCGGGATCGATCTTACGCGAAAGGCTTCACTGCTTACCGATCCCAGTCTGTGACTCTCGCCAAGCGGAACGAAAGAGGCAGCAGGTAAAGGCCGACAACGAAAAGACAGGGGTGGCTCAAGTGTGACTCAGGCCCTACGTTTGGAGGGAGACCGCAAAAACTGAAACGACCGCACCGCAACAAGACCAAAACAAACGCACCACAACAAGACCAAAACAACCGCACAGAGGAAAGTCGAAACAAAGGGGAGGCCCGAAGGAAGTCCGCAGATGGGGTCGGGCAAGCCCTGCAGAAAGGCAGCACGGTGAATGACAACAGGCAAGCCCTGCAGAAAGGCAACACGGTGAGTGACAACAGGCAAGCAGAGAGCAACAGCGTGCAGGCTGACAAAAAGTGAGCCAAGTGAAGGTCAGACGCGTCTACGAGGTGCCCGAAGCATCAGACGGCGCCCGGGTACTGGTCGACAGGCTCTGGCCCAGGGGAGTCAGCAAAGAGAAAGCAGACCTTACGGAGTGGGACAAAGAAGTCGCGCCCTCCACGGAGCTACGGAAGTGGTACGACCACGACCCCGCAAGATTCAACGAGTTCAAGAAGAAGTATCAGCAGGAACTGAGCTCAGGACCCCAAGCGCAAGGCCTAGAGCAACTGCGACGGCTTGCCGCAAAAGGCCCCCTAACGCTACTGACCGCGTCGAAAGCCGTAGACATCAGCGAAGTCGCCGTCTTGGCAGAGCTGCTGAATGGGGAAAACGGCTAGCATTCCCCGGGGCGACCAAAGTAGAGAACAACCCGTAGCCGCCGCACTTCCGGGCGAACGCTGCACCAGCAGCCAAAGCCCGACTGCCAACAAAACCCGGGCCAGCAGCAAAAGCCGCGACACGGGTGGGGCCGAGCCAACGGCGAAGGTCAGGCCACGCGTGGAGCTGAGCCGACGGTGAAGGGCGCGCTAAACGTCGATTCTCTTGTTGTGCCTGCTACCGGATGCAGATGCCTTGCCGCCAATCAGCATGAGCACCGCGACCATGACCACAAACGCCAAGATCGCAGTAATGTCCATGATGCCGCCGGCCTGCCACAGCCAATCCAAGGCATGAGTGCTCGCAACGATCCGCAGCACTAGGCCTGCCTGCAGCAGTCCCCAAACCACCCACACGGCCGGACTATAAGGCAGGGTCCTGCCAGTGATAGTCGGGACAATGATCGGCGCGTGTGCCACAACCATCGACAACGCGAACCCGATAGTCAGCGCGTGGATAACCGCGTCGTAAGGGAAACCAACCTCAAGGGGCCCGTAAAGAACCCAAAGAATCCCCGCCAGAATCGCCCAGGCATAGCCGGTCAAAACCGCGGCGGCCATGAACTTTGTTTCCCCTTCAGCGTCGGCCGTCTTCAAGGAAGCATCGTGCAGAGCCACATCGATCACCAAAACGACCAGGCCCATCCCGAAGAAAGGGTAAATCAGGTCGGGCTGGATGAACGTCACTGCCAGAATCACAAAGATCAAGATCGACTCGACAACCACCCTGTGGGCTGACGCGTCGCCGAATGCGCTTCGAGTCAGCTGAACCCTTTCGCCGACGATGCTGAGGACCAGGAACAGTAGCCACCACGGAACGACGATCCAGTCAGCAAGCCCAAAGCCCCAAAGAGCTATCCCAACCAGCCCAGCAAGCGCCCCAACCCCCTGAATGACCACAGCAGATGCTGGGGTTCTGCGCCAAAGCAGCACACAAATGACGACAAGCGCAACCATCGATGCGGCCCAAGCAAGCGCCGGTGCGAGCCTCGAGCTCGAGTCCGGAAACGCAAAGACTTGGATCACTGCGAAAAGTGTGCCAACAACCGAGGCAACCGGGGCCGCGTAGGCCCAGAGGGCCGACTTCTTCTTGGACGCTTGCATCGCGGTGGCACGCACTAACGTGATAGCGAGCCCCAAGAAGCCGAAGACCATCAGCAGGCCGTGGAGACTCGCCAGCTGAATATCCTGGATCGGAGCCGAAAGGCCAGCACTGGTCGCGGCGCCGTCAAGACCTGCCAGCAAGGCCACCAGGCCACCAACAAGCAAAACCAAGCGTCCTTTAGGAACGGAAGACCTGTTCGGTCCCGCCATAGCGATCACTCCTAGACTGCCGATCCATTCTCGTTGCCGGGCACGTGCCCCCATGTTGCCAGCCTTACGTGCGGGCACAAAGCGACGCACGTTATTAGAGCCTGATGCATGTCAGGCAAAGATCCGCCAACACCCGTAAAATAGTGAAGTGCAGCACGGTTGCGACTTCCCTGCAACCTGCATAACCGCCGACCATCCTGCGACCAACCCGTTGCTAGGAGCAGCCAGCAAAGAAGCTAGGAGCTAAGACAGATGAGCACCCGTAAAGAAACCGACCTTCTAGGTGAGCGCGAGATCCCGAGCGACGCATACTGGGGTGTCCACACGCTCCGTGCCAAAGAGAACTTCCCCATCAGTGGAAAGACAGTGGGTGACAACCCCGACTTCGTGAAGGGGATGGCACAGGTCAAGAAGGCCGAGGCCCTGGCGAACCGGGAAGCCAAAGTTCTGTCCCAGGAAGTCACCGATGCCATCGTTGCAGCCGCCGACAAGGTCATCGCCGGCGGCTACGAAGACCAGTTCCCCTCAGACATGTTCCAAGGCGGCGCAGGCACCTCCGTCAACATGAACACGAATGAGGTCATTGCGAACCTTGCGCTCGAAGAGATGGGGCTTGAGAAAGGCCGCTACGACGTAATCAACCCGAACGACGACGTCAACAAGTCACAGTCAACCAACGACGCCTACCCCACGGGCTTGCACCTCGGCGCCTACTACCTAACCGAAAAACTCATTGAAGAGCTCGGCAAGCTGGCGGATGCCTTCGCTGCAAAAGGGGATGAGTTCAAGAACATCGTGAAGATGGGGCGCACGCAGTTGCAGGACGCTGTTCCCATGTCCGTCGGTGACGAGTTCATGGCCTTCGCCAACGGGATCCGCATTGAAATGGGCTACCTGCAGTCGCAGGCGAACCTGCTTCTCACCGTGAACCTGGGCGCAACAGCGATCGGGACCGGGGTCAACACTCCCCCGAACTTCCCAGAAATCGCTGCAAAAGCTTTGGCCGACGTCACTGGGCTCCCGATCAAGAGTGCGGAGGACCTGATTGCTGCGACGCCAGACACGTCAGACCTTGTCTCGCTGCATGCCGCGATGCGCCGCACCGCAGGGAAGATCTCGAAGATCTGCAACGACCTTCGTCTACTTTCTTCCGGGCCGCGCGCGGGCCTCAATGAGATCAACCTGCCGGAAATGCAGGCTGGGTCCTCGATCATGCCCGCGAAGGTGAACCCCGTGATACCCGAGGTCATGAACCAGGTCTGCTTCAAGGTCATGGGGAATGACGTCACCGTCACCATTGCTTCCGAGGCCGCCCAGCTGCAGCTGAACGTAATGGAGCCCGTGATCGCGCAGTGCCTGTTCGAGTCCGGGGATCTGCTACAGGCCGGCGCTAAAGTTCTGCGTGAGAAGTGCGTCGATGGGATCACGGTGAATGAGGACATTTGCCGCGCAAACGTCGAAAACTCCATCGGCATCGTCACCTACCTAAACGACATCATCGGCCACCACGCCGGTGACGAAGTCGGGAAGGAATGCGCTAAGACCGGAAAGACAGTCCGCGAGGTGGTTCTAGAGAAGGAGCTCCTAACAGCGGAAGAACTCGATGAGATCCTTTCCGTTGAGAACCTGCTGAACCCCACATACGTCGGTGAGTACTTCGACTAAAGAAGGTTTTCAGGTCTGATTGCTCAGGGTCCCGGCGGAGCTTGTTTTCCGCCGGGATCCTGGCGTTTCCGCGGTAGTCTTAAAGCCGTATTGATCGGACCCAAAAGGAAACCGGGGCCACAATGAACCAGCAGCCACTGGCGACGCGACTGAAGGAAGGCGCACTTGATGAGCGCCTCAAGCAGATTTACGTGCACGAAGGTGGTGTCCAGGCCGCAAAAGAAAAGCTTGGGGGCTTATTAGAAGTCTTCCAAGAGTCCTACCCAGACCTTTCACCTTCCCTCTACACGGCGTCCGGTCGGACGGAGATGGGCGGGAACCACACAGATCACCAGTTGGGTCGCGTCTTGGCAGGCTCTGTTGACCTGGAAACAAACGCGGTTGCGGCGCCCAACGGAACCAGGGTCCTGTCCGTGGTCTCCACGCAGTACCCAGAAGACCGCGTTGACCTTGACGACTTAGACCCAAAGCCGGAAGAAGAAGGCAAATCCATTTCTCTAGTCCGCGGGATTGCAAAAGCCTTGACCGACCGCGGCTACGACTTAGAAGGTGCAACTATCCTCACTAAGTCCGGGGTTCCCGGAGGATCAGGGCTATCCAGTTCCGCGGCCTTCGAGGTGTTGATCGGAAACGCCCTCAACCACCTTTTCTGTAACGACCAGGTCTCCGCGCAAGAGATCGCACAGATCGGCCAGTACGCAGAGAACGTCTACTTCGGCAAGCCCAGCGGACTGATGGACCAGATGGCGTGCTCGGTCGGGGGAATCATCGAGATTGACTTCCAGGACCAGGATGATCCCGTCGTTGAACAGGTCGACTTCGATCTGGAGGACGCCGGATACGCCCTTTGCATTATCGATTCCGGGGCTGACCACGCGGACCTAACGGATGACTACGCGCTCATCACTGAAGACATGGGGGCGGTGGCCGGCTTCTTCGGGGAGACCCACCTGAGGGAGGTCGACCCTGAGCTGTTCTGGGCCCGGATCGGCGAGGTGCGGGAGGCGACCTCGGACCGAGCAGTTGCTAGGGCAATCCACTTCTTTGGTGACAACGACCGCGTTGACGACCAGGTTCGTGCACTGCGTGAAGGGGACTTTGAGACGTTCCTGGAGCTTGTGAAGGACTCGGGACGTTCTTCGGGTGTCTACCTACAAAATCTGCACTCAACCAGTAGTAGTGACCAATCCGTGCTGCTGACGATTGCGCTCGCCGAACAGTTGCTGGGCGGTGCCGGGGCAGTCCGGGTCCACGGCGGCGGCTTTGCCGGGACGGTCCAGGCCTACGTGCCGGTGGAAATGGTTGAACAGTTCAAGCACGGCGTCGAGGCGGTGCTCGGCGACGGCAGCTGCTACGTGGCGCAAATCCGCCCGGTGGGTGGGGCGTTCATCGCCGAATAGAGGTCAGGTGCTCTCACCGATCACAAGCTCTGTGTCGAGCACCTGCGAGCTCACTTCTTCACCCTCGACCTGGTCGACCAGCAGGTTGACGGCCAGCTCGCTAATTTCAGCGAGCGGTTGACGCATTGTTGTCAGCTCCAACCCCGCACCAACCGAGGGGTCGGCGTCGTCAAAGCTTGCAACCGCAATGTCCCCTGGCACGCGGAGCCCTGCCTTCTCAATTGCCCGCAGGGCTCCCCTAGCGATCACGTCCGACGCCGCGAACACCGCATCTGGGCGCGGAGAGCGCTCGAGCAGCTGCTCCATGGCCTGCTCACCACTCTTCAGGTTGAACTGGGACTCGACTACAAGTTCGGGGTCCAGGGCGGCCCCCATCTCAGCTTCGAACCCTTCGCGCCGCAGGCGTCCCCCGGGAGAGCTGACGGGCCCGGAGATAAGTGCGATCCTGTCGTATCCGCGTCCAAGCAGATACCGCGTCATGGTCCGTGCAGAAGCCCGCTCACGGACCCCGACGTAGCAGACACGCTCATCAAAGCCCAGGGGCTGACCCAGGGTCACTACCGGGAGGCCAGAATCGACCAGCCGACCAAGTAGCGGATCCCCCTCTTGTTGGGAGGCCATTAGTGCCCCGTCAACGTGACGTGCAAGCAGGTAGCCCTCTACGTGAGCGCGCTCGGCAGCGTCTGCAGCTAGCAGCAGGACCAGGGTCTGGCCTCGAACCATCGCCTGGTGAGAGGCTCCTTGCACCAGCTTCGCCAGGGTCGGGTCGGTAAACAGGTTTGAGTGCGGTCCGGAAATGACAAGGGCAATCGAGCGAGTGCGACCCGTTGCCAGGGACCGCGCCTG
>CAYFRQ010000074.1:0-5995 GCA_964345615.1 uncultured Actinomyces sp.
AGTCTGTGGTGTCAGCGGGGATGAAGTGGTCGAAGGCGTTGCCAACGTAGCGGAGTTGATCATGCTCAGGCCCGTCGCTTGACACAACGACCATGGCTAGTCGGTGGCGGTCTTCTTGGTTGTGGGCGAATAGGACCTGGGCGGCCGAGATGCTGAACAGGGTCGCGTCGTAGTCGATACGTCCCTTGACCTCGATGTAGTAGCGTCTCCCGTCTGGGGCGGTGGAGCGGACGTCGTAGCCCTTCTGGTTGTGTGCCATCTCCTCTGGCACCCGTCCCAACGCTCGCTCAGCGGCGAGCACGGCGTCAACGGCTCGGCGATCGACTTGCTCTGTTTCTTTAGCTTTGGCTTCACGCTCTTGGCTTGAGTTGTCCTCTTTGGACTCAAGGAGGTGAGCGGGGAAGACGGCGGCGATGCCGCGCAAGGTTGGGGGATCAGGAACCAGCTTCCTTGATTCCTCAAGTTCGGCCATGCGCTGTTTCAACCGCCTCACGAGCCGTTTCGACTTGTTCTCTGCTTCTCGGGACGTGATTTTGTTGGTCTTGCCTTCGGCTTCTTGGAATCGCAGGCGCGTGGCTTCGGCGTCCCAGTAGTTGATTTCTGCCATGAGGCGCTTGTGAACCAGGGCGCGGGTGTGCTCTATCCCTGCCTCGACTCTGGCCTTCACCTCCGTCAACCTGGGGACAAAGCTGTCGCTGTAAACGGTGGTGAGGACTTGGGGTCCGTGGTCGGAGCGGAACCAAGGGCTCGTTAGGGCACGCTCTATTTGTTCCCGCTCTTCAGGTTTCGGAGCGTCAAAGGCGAGGTACGGGGAGGTGGTTGCTGAGGTGGCGGGCCCGTTCTTGTCTTCGTCTTCGTCCTCGTCCTGTTCCAAGGACACGTAGTCGAAACTGTGGGAGACGACTTGCTTGGAAGCGGGACTTCGGATCTCTTGCTCAACGATGAATGAGAGCTCTGGGACTTCGCCCTGCTTGTCACTGCGGTCCACGAAGACTGTTCCCTGTTGCAGGGTGCTCTCAAGGTCTTCCAGGGTCAGGTCCACCACCGCTGAAAGTAGGGGGTTGCCGGGAGCAAGCAAAGAGGCAGGGACCTGTCCGTCCTGCTCTACAAGACGCGGGTCGAAGGTGACGCGCTCGTAAGCGCTGGTGACGGGGGTGGCGGGGCTGTCGAGTTTCGCGCGCTCGATGATCCTGTAAGGGACGCGGGTGATCTGGTAGCGGCCGTGTTCCCGGGCCGCGATCCGCCCACCGAGTCTTTGGAACGCGGGGATGAAGAAGGCGCTGACAAAGCCAGGCTGTAGGCGACGCTCGCGGGCTGCTTCCATGCTTTCTTTGACCGCCTGCAGCTCAGCGGAGGCTGACACCTCAGGGGCTAGGGCTCCCTCGCGCGTCAGAATGTCTAGGCCGCGAGCGATGCCTTTGTCGACGACTTTGAACTGTTGTTCCCGGACTTCTGGGCTGTCCCCGTAGCGAATGGCCTCGATCATTAACTGCCGGAGCGACTGCCCGTCGAAAACGTCGCCTTCACCGAGCACGTGGAAGAGCTTCCCGTCGTAGGCCTTGGACATCTGTTCAATCTTGGTGAGCAGGCGGGTGAAGACGTCGCCCTCGCGGGTATCGGCGGCGACAAGGTTCCAGAGGTGGCAGACCTCGCGCTGACCGATCCTATGGATGCGACCGAAGCGTTGCTCAATGCGGTTCGGGTTCCACGGCAGGTCGTAGTTCACCATCAGGTGAGCGCGTTGGAGGTTGAGGCCTTCCCCTGCGGCGTCGGTGCCGATGAGCACTTGGGTTTTCGGGTCGTGGGTGAACTGCTCGCGCACTTCTCTGCGTTGCGGGTGGGTGAGGCCTCCGTGAATGGTGACCACGGCCTGCGGGTCGCCCAGCATGTCCCCGATCTTCCTGTGAAGGTAGTCCAGGGTGTCTTTGTGTTCCGTGAAGATAATGATCTTGCGGGGGTCACCGGAGACGGTTGTGGAGAGGACTTCTCGGTCAAGGATTTGGCGGAGCTGGACCCACTTGGCGTCTTCGTCCTGTTTCCGGACAACGTCGGCGGCTTCGATTAGGGTTTCGAGGCTCGCGATTTCCGCTTCCAGTTCGGGGAGGGTTTGGGCGGCGGTGGCCATGCTGGCGACTTCATTGATCTCGCCTTCCAGCGCTGCTTGCTGGGTGATGTCGAGGTCGTCGTAGTCGTCGAGGGCCTGTTCTGAAAGGTCGAGGAGCTTCCACGGGTTGTCTGAGTAGGTTCCGGGCAGGCTGGTGATTGCGTCACTTGGGGTGCAGTTTGTGGCTCTGTTGCTTGCCTGTGGGGCTCCCCAGTTGGTGGGCGGTGTTCCGGACTGAAGTTCCCTGAGCCAGTCGGTGAGTCTCTCTTTTCTGCGCACTAGGGAGCGGTAGATGGCGTCTGGGCTTGAGGCGAGTCGGCGTTGCAGAAGGGTAAGGGCGAAGCCGACGGCGTTGCCACGTTTGCCGTCACCTGCTTCGATGAGGCGCTGGGCCCTCCCCATCTCATTCCTGACGTAAGAGGTGACCTGCTCGTAGAGTTCGTGCTCAGCGGGGCTCAGGTCGTAGGTGACGGTGTAAGCGTGGCGTTCTGGGAACAGGGGGGCGCCGCCGAAGGTCAGCAGGTCTTCCTTAACCATGCGGCGCATCAGGCCGGAGGTGTCGGTGCGGTGAACGCCGCGGCGATACTTGCCCTCGAACCTGTCTTCGTCGAGTAGCGACATGAAGAGTTGGAAGTCTTCTTCTTTACCGGCGTGAGGCGTGGCGGTCATGAGTAGGAAGTTGTGGGACCTGTCGGCCAGGATGCGGCCCAGCTGGAACCGCCTGGTTTCTTTGACGCTGCCCCGCCAGGAAGAGAACTGGGCGGACATGCGGTGTGCCTCATCCACTATGGCGACGTCCCACCACACGCCCTCGAGCTGTTCCATCAGGTCATCGTCGCGGGCGACCATGTCCATGCGGACAAGCAGGTGAGGGTGCAGTTCGAACACGTTTTGTTCTTCGGCTTGTGTCTTGGCTCGCTCTTTGGCGTCTGCGATCATTTGCCGGTCTAGCACTTCGAAATGCAGATCGAACTTCTCACTGAGTTCGCCTTGCCACTGGTCAACTAAGCCGCCCGGGACCACGACTATCGCGCGCTCGCAGTTCGAGCGCAGCATCATCTCTTTCAGGTAGAGCCCCGCCATGATTGTTTTGCCAGCACCGGGGTCGTCGGCAAGCAGGTAGCGCAGGCCGACCTTCGGCAGCAGGTGTTCGTAGACTGCCCGGATCTGGTGGGGAAGTGGGTCGATGTTAGAGCTGTTGACTGCGATAAGCGGGTCGTAGAGGGCTGCGTGTTTGATGCGTAGGGCCTCGGACGCCAGGCGGAACTGGTTCGGGTCGGCTTCGAAAGACGGTTCTTGTTTGAACAGTGGTTCTAGCTCAAGCCCATCGAGATCTTCCTCTTGGAAAACGCGGCTCTCGGTTATGCCGCCTGTGTCTCGAAAGGTGATGTCGGCGCTCTGCTGGTCGAGTTGTTCGACGGCTACGACAGTGACGGGCTCTGAGCCTTCTAATCCAGACACCCGTACGCCAGGAGCTAAGTCCTGAAACCTCACGCCACTCATCTCAGCCCCTTCGCTAGCGGCACGGGATCACTCTGGGGTCAAGCGTAGTCGAGGCAAAGCAGCTGTCTGGGCGGTAGGGCGGCTCCCTGGAAGACGTGTAGGTCTCGGTACGCGGGGTGTCCCTCTGACGTTTGGTCTGTACCGAACCTGTTCGGACCTGGCTTCGAGGCCCACTCGCGGCGCTCTGACTTGCCCATATCTGCTGATATAGTCTCCTTATGGGTGGTGAGATTCGTGAGCTGCGGAAAAAGGCAGGCCTGAGTCAGTCCGAGCTCGCTGCCCGGTCGGGTGTTGCCCAACCCAACATTGCGGCGTATGAATCGGGAAGACGTCGGGCCTCGGCTGAGATGCTTGAACGCCTGCGACTAGCAGCGCGTCCTCTCCCGCATCAGGCTCTCGCTGAGCACCACCAGGAGTTGGATGAATTGGCGCGTGCTTTTGGTTTCAGCAACGTTCGGGTCTTCGGGTCTGCTACGCGCGGTGCCGATGCGCCCGGGAGTGACCTTGACCTCCTAGTGACTCGACCTGACGGGGCCGGGCTCCTTACGATTGCGGCATTTGCTGAAGCGGCTCGCGATTTACTTGGCGTTGAAGTTGACGTGGTGACCGACGGTGGTCTTCCCGCCGACCACGAAATCCTGGCGACGGCGGTGCCGCTTTGAATGAACGGGACAGCGCCGCGCTGCGGGAGATAGTCCGGCTCTCGCTGGTTGGGGAAGAATTGGCTGCCCGCGGCCACAACTGGTACGTGAGTGACGCGTCTAACGTTCCTGGTCTTGCTGCGGAGTCGTTGATCATCAAGATTGGTGAGAACGTCGCCAGGGTCAGCCCTGAAACTCGAGGCGCCCACCCGGACGTGCCGTGGTCGCTGATCAAGAGGATGAGGGACCGCCTGGCCCATCACTACGAAGCGACAGACTACGGGCTGGTCTGGGACACCCTTGTCGTGGATCTCCCTGCAATCCGCGCCTACGCTGAACTGGTTCTGGACGGTAGCTAGCAGTGCGCCGCCCATTGGTCGGTGACTTTTGCACACGGAGCTTAGTGGCATTCTGCGAATCGGTAAGCTCGGGTCCGGAAGGTTTCCGGGGTTCCTGCCCTTTTCCTGAACCTGCGTTAGGAGAGTTCATGTGCCGCTGGATCGCCTATCAAGGCTCCCCGATCGCGATCGACACGCTGCTGACGAAACCCAACCACTCGCTTGTGGACCAGAGCATCAATGCCCGCCATCTTGGCCTGGGAGACGCTCCCATGGCCCAGCAGTTCCGAGACCACAACTTCCCAACCAACGGGGATGGCTTTGGGCTCGCGTGGGTGGGGCGTGGCGGCAAGATTGGGCAGTATCGGGAAATCACCCCAGCGTGGGACAGCAACAACCTGCACTCGCTTGCCGAACAGATTGAGACCCCCACACTTCTGGCCCACGTCCGCGCGGCCCCAGGCGGGACCATCTCTGAGCAAAACTGCCATCCGTTCGTTCACGACGGCTGGATGTTTCAGCACAACGGGAACGTGCGAGGCTTCGACAAGATGAAGCGCGACCTGACCATGGACGTCGACCCCTCCTTGTACCCCTTCATTGAGGGGAACTCCGATTCGGAGGTTTGCTTCTACCTCGCACTGACCTACGGCTTGGCAGAGAACCCTGTGGGGGCCATGATGCGGCTGAACCAGAGGATAGAGCAGGCACGCGTCGACCACTACATCACGGAGCCCTTCACGGCGACCATGGCTGCATCCAACGGTGAAGTTCTGGTGACGATGCGCGTTTCCAGCCGTGAAAATCTTGGTGGAGACCCTGCTCGGAACTCGCCGTCGCTCTACGTTGCCGAGGGGGCAGCGAAGGTGCGTCTGGCTGACGGCGGCCTTGAAACCTTGCCTGAGGACACGGTGCTAGTTTGCTCGGAGCCCTTGGAACTCCATTTCAGCGATCACACTTGGCGTGAGGTCGAGGATCGCACCATCACCCTTTTCGAGAGAGGCAAGCCCGCGCAGCACGCGTCAATCCCCGTGTAGACCCGGGGAAGGCGCTGAGCTGCCACCGTAGTCCGGGTAGGATTTCGGCAGCACTGCACGCGTAGACAGGGTTCCCAATGACCGACCAACCTGAGTCGCCTGAGGACCGGCGCTTCGAAGCAACGGACCCTGAGGTTGGTCGGGAGGGGCCCGGTGCGCCCGGTTCGAGCGAACTCAAAAGCGCCATCGCCCTCACCGAGCCCGACCCTAAGGTGCCCGCCGACAAGGGAAAGATCCGTAGGGTCTTGGGGTCCAGAGCGTTCCAATTTGCGTTAGCAGCAGTCATCCTCGCGTTGGTCATTTGGCTGCTCGCCAAAGAGATCCACCCGGATGAGATCAAAGAAGCGTTGGGTGAAGCAAACCTGTGGTGGG
>CAYFRQ010000075.1:0-5875 GCA_964345615.1 uncultured Actinomyces sp.
TCGCACCCCTAGAGCCAACTAGCAGGCCCGAAGCGAAAGTCAAACACCACCCCGCATTAGCCCAAAAACAGCTAATCTCACCCACTTTCCCCCGGAACCACAAGCAAAACCCCCAACTTAAACAACACGTTCTGACACTTATCCCGTCTTGCCCAGTTGCTCCGGCAAAGGCTGTCGGGATGGCAGCGCGAAACCCAACGCGATACGAACTTGTTGACCGGATCGAACAACTGATCGCCGACTATAACGCGGGGAGCCTCAACACCGGTGAATACTTGCCGCAACCAACGACGTGAACAGCACCATGCGCAGTGTTCTGGACAAGAGCTTGCTGCAGGCTCCTTCCGGGGTCTGGGTTGCCTACTCGGCTTGATAGATGATGTGGTCGGCGTCGGTGACGCGGGTGGCGTGGACGTTGCCTCGCCTTATTTTAGAAGTTCTTGTTCGCGCAGGAAACCAAAGAAGCTATCAAACATGAGCTTTTCGCGATCCATTATGTCCGATTCCTCGAAACGATCCCTCTCTATGAGCTCTTGGATCTCGGCAATCTTGCTTGGCTGGCGGTTACGCCCTCTACGCATTTCGCCGCTGTAGATCTTCTTCTTGTCTTCGAAGCGGTAGTCGGAGGCGCGGCTGTTGATGCTTGCCTCCAGGAGGACCTTGTTGCCAAGGGAGTCGAGGTTGCTCTCTTGCTTTAGGGAAGACTCCATCTCCTGTCTCTTTTTAGGAAAGATGTGCTCAATCTGGAAGTTGTCGCCAAGCGAGAGTGGGCCTTGCTCGTCGAACGTCAACGCATACCAGGTGATAAAAGAGCGGGTGATGGGCCTCTGGTTCTTAAAGACGTAGTTCTCAAACATCGAACGAGTCCCTTGTTCATCGAACTTGAACCTACTGAACAGCACGGGCTTGTCATCGATGATGTTGATCATCTCCTCAAAAGCGGGGGTCCGCAACGCGTTAACACCCGGGTTGGTGATCCCGTAAGCGAATATGAATGCAGTGATCTTGTCGAGGAAGTCGTTGAAGTCAGACTCCTCCAGGGCCCCGTCTTCGTCGCGGTTCTGCAGGAAGTAGACCGATGTCATGTACTCCCACATGCTGTTGTGTGCGTAGTTCAGCGCGTACAGCTTTCTGAGAGTGGAAGCTGAGAAGACCTCGGCGTCCTGAGCGGCGACACTCTGCCAAAAATCCACCAAGTACTTGAGGTCGCGCATGGCTTCATCGTTCTTCAGATGGGCGTACTTGTCGCGTTCGAAAAACTTACGAACGGCCTCAACGGTGGTGTTCTTGTTTCGCGCCTTAGCACGCAGGTAGTACATGTACCGCGTGAACAGCTCGTCCATCGGTGTTCCTTTAGAGGGCTTAAACACTTGTCCAGAGACTTCTTCAAGGTTCTTCCAGTCTTCGATGAAAGTGTCCTTTTCGCCTCGGTCGCCGTAGTACTTGTAGAACTGGGCTTTGAAGATGTCCGCATCCGATAGTGGCAGTCCACGGTCGTTCAGGGTAGAGAAGATTCGGAGTGCCGTGTCCTGCGACTCGGCTTCAATCGGCAACAGGATGCAATTGCCAAGGATACGGGCGGGAAGATATGCAAAGTAGCTCGGGAACTCGTCAAGGAACTCGGCAATCTTCTGCTGAAAGAACCGGTAGTTGACGACGTATTGGCTGGAGGTTCCCTCTGGAACGAGTCCCGTCTTGAGTAGCTTCAGAAACTGCTCTTTGTCGTTGTCTGTCGCGACCTCCGAGTTGATTTTCAGAACGTCTTTGTCCGCGATGCCGAATGTGTTGGTCGCCCAGATGCACTTTTCAATCATGTCGCGCGTTCGCTCAGACTCGGGGTCCTTCATGTTTGCGAACTTGTCGTAGAAAGCACGCAAAATAAGCAGCAACGTTGTTAGTCTCTGCTGTCCATCAATCACTTCGAGCTGGCCGTGCTCGTTCTTGAACGTGACGACCGACCCTAGGAAGTACTCCTCATCGTCATCAAACGCCTGAGCGTTATCGTCTGGGATTGCGAAACTGAAGAGGTCATCCCAGAGCGTCTGACATTGATCTTCAGTCCAGGCATACGGGCGCTGGTAATCGGGGATCAGGAACTTAGACTTCTTGGCCGAGAGCAACTCAAGGACAGACTTCTGGTCTACGTTCAGTTTCGACATGGGTAGGCTCAACTCATTTCTTCACGATCTTTGCTGCGGGCCCACCTGCGCACCAGCGATGTTCTCTGGTTTGCAGTTAACACCGGCGAGGCCCACGCGTTCAACCTATAGCGCTTCGCCGACAGAATAGGTGCCTGTCCTGGCGTTCGTTCAAAAGAACCTGTGTGGTTGCGTAGCTGGGGTCCCCGGATACGCGCTGAGGGGAGTTGGCGGCCAGCCACAGGGGGCCGCGATCTACCACCGAGCGAGACCGGTATTGCGATCGTTGTGGGTCCGAACCGGGTGGGCAAAGCGGCTCCGACTTAAGAACGCGCTTCGTGTCGCCTGAAACTTGTACGTGCCGCTGCTCCAGGCACGAAACCCATGTGCCGGATTCGGGGCTGTCCGGTTCCCGTGCGTTCTTGTGGGTTCTAGGAATACGGAGAAGGTTACGGACAGTCGCGCTTGGTCCTGCTCAGGGGCGCACGCCCAGGCCACCCTGGATCATGATGGTGTCGCCCGTTGTGTGCTTCGTGTCTTCGCTGGCAAGGAACACGCAGACGCGGCCAATGTCTTTTCTGCGTCACCAAAACGTCGCATGGAAATGCTACTTATGTTCTTTTCGAACATCTCGGGGTTCTCCTTGCCCCAACGGGCCAGGTGGTCGGTCACCGCGGGCGGTGCGACGACGTTTACGTTTGGGTCTTGTCCATGCGCTTCTAGTGCTCGTTCCTAATGCTCGTCTTTGGTCCTCACGCGAAAACGCCGGGGATGTGCGTGTTGCACGCCGGGCAGGATCCTCGTCCGTCTTCGTCGATAACTAAGTGGTTCGCTCGCACGAAGTATCTGTCCCGAAAGATCACCCGTTCCCCGCAGGTGGGGCAGTAGGTCGACTGGCCGTTCGGGTCGAAGGTGTTGCCGGTGTAAACGTAATGCTCCCCCTCTTCCATCGCGATGTCCCGGGCCAACTGCAGGGTCTCCGGTGGGGTGGGAGGCGTGTCGAGCATCCTGTGAGCCGGGTGGAACGCGCTGAAGTGGTGGGGGACGTTCGGCCCCAGGTTTTCCACGATCCACTGGGACATTTCCCGTAGCTCGCCTGCGTCATCGTTCTCCCCAGGAATCAGCAGGGTCGTGATCTCAAGCCAGCAGTCTGAATCGTTCACGTGCTTGAGGGTTTCAAGCACCGTCTCAAGACGCCCACCCGTCACCTTTCTATAGAAGCGGTCCGTGAACCCCTTCAGGTCAATGTTTGCCGCGTCCATGGCCCCGTAAAGGGCTCGGCCGGGCTCATCGCAGATGTAGCCCGCACTCACCGCAATCGGGTGGATGCCCGCATCCCGGCAAGCGTTCGCCGTGTCGATGGCGTACTCCGCGAAAATCACAGGGTCGTTGTAGGTGAACGCAACGGACTGGGACCCCGTCTGCTTTGCGGCCTTCGCAATCTGTTTCGGGCTAGCCTCAACCGCAAGGTCGTCGAACTCGCGGGAGGTCGACATGGTCCAGTTTTGGCAGAACTTGCACCCCAGGTTGCAGCCAGCCGTCCCGAACGACAGCACGGCAGAGCCCGGTAAGAAGTGGTTTAGGGGCTTCTTTTCAACCGGGTCGACCGCGAAACCGGAGGAGCGGCCGTACGTGTCCAAAACCAGTTTGCCGCCCCGGTTCATCCTCACGAAGCAAAAGCCGCGTTGCCCGTCCCGCAGCGTGCAGAACCTGGGGCAGACCTCGCAACGGACCCGCCCATCCGGCAACGAAGTCCACCACTTGGCCACGTGCGGGGCACTCACGCTTGTTCGCCTGCCTGCAACTCAGAGGAAGTGACCTGATACGTCTGGATG
This sequence comes from uncultured Actinomyces sp., assembly GCA_964345615.1. Taxonomy (GTDB): domain Bacteria; phylum Actinomycetota; class Actinomycetes; order Actinomycetales; family Actinomycetaceae; genus Scrofimicrobium. Next base: position 3,974 of record CAYFRQ010000075.1, read on the forward strand.
CGGATCTGGGGATCCCAGTAGGCAGGGGGCAGGCCGGCTTTTCTCTTGAGCGCCGCCAGGAAGTCCCGCCCGTTCGGCAACTGGTCCCAGACCTGAGGGAGGAAGGTGGCGCGGCGGGGTCCCCACGACAGGATCACGCCATCGCGGCCAGGGACGAGGGCAGCCAGCACCTCTTCCTCGGTCGCGGGTCCTTCGAAGAGAGGGGTGGGCTCAGAGAGGACGGAGACCTCAACACTGACCTTGTCGAACTCTTCGGGAGTCAGAGGTTCAAACCGGGGGTCCCCGAAGGCGGCAGCCTTCGCGTTTTCGGTCAGGTCTTCGCCCAGGCTGCGGTAGGCCTGCAAACTTCCGATGCAGCCGCGCAGTTGACCGTCAATCTCGAGGGTCACGAAGCATGCACCCGGCTGATCCAGTTCCGCGAGCGTTTCTTCGGACACACTGGGCTCTGACAGCATCTCGCCTTCAGGGAACAGCGCCTCCGCGATCGCGTGTTTGGCCAGGGTTGGAAGATCTGCTTCTTCCGGTTCCTTCCAGGCCAGTGCTGCGTAGCCAACGACTCGGTCTTTTGAGCCCGCTGTGTCGCCGGAGTTCACCGCGGACAGTAGGACGGGCTCAAGCCCCGCCTGGTTCGCGTAGGCCATCATCCCGTTCACGGGGAACAGGCCGCACGCCTGGCCGCCTTCCAGCGCGGGTTCGCCGTCGAGGACCTGTTCCAGGGTCTCCTCGTCCGCAAGTTTTGCGATCTGGTAGGGGAGGTAGTGGGAGAGGTCCGAGGAGATGATGACCGAGGTGTCAGGAAAACTCAGCGCAGTCTCGATTACTCGGGCTACCGGAGAGGCCCCCGCGTGCCCAACCGCGACAGGGACTACCGTGAACGGCTCGTCTAGGTAGCGCTGCATGAACGGCAGATGGACTTCTATTGAGTGTTCCTGCGCGTGTGCCTGGGGAAAGACTCCTACTTCCGGCAGTTTTTGAAGAGCCTCGGTGATCTCCACGTCGACCGGGATGTCGCCCAGGGGAGTCCGCACCGTGTCAGCGCCAACGAGTGCCATGCCGCGGACGGGAACCTGGTGCGTGGGGCCCAGGACCACGACTCTCTTTGTTGAGGGGTCCAGGGCGCGGTAGGCATCGGCCGCCGTTTGCCCGGAATAGATGTAGCCGGCGTGCGGGGCCATCACTGCAGGGGCAACGAAACCCGGGTCTGGGGCAGCGGCCAGCATCGAGTCGACCTGCTCGGACAGTTCTTCTGGGTCCGAAGGGTAAAACATTCCGGCAACAGCCGGGTTATGAACAGTGGACATCGCGGTTCTTTCTCCCGGAGTCCCCGGGGGTTTAGAGGGGCTTCACCCCATTTGCCGAAAGCCAGCTTTCCAGTTGCGGTTGCGGCATGGCTCCGACCTGGCGGGCGGCAACCTTGCCGTCTTTCAGTAGCAGCATGGTCGGGATGCTTTGGGCCTGGAACCTTGCCTGCAACGCAGGGTTCTGGTCGACGTTTACCTTCACGACTTTGAGGGCCCCGGCATACTTCTTTGAGACCTTTTTAAGGATTGGGGCAACCATCCGGCAGGGCCCGCACCACGGCGCCCACAGGTCCACGACGACCGGGAGTTTGGTGGCCGCGGCCTGCTCGAAGTCTGAGTCCGTTGCATTCACCAGCCAGGGCAGGGCCGCCTTGCAGTGCCCGCACTTTGGCGCTGCGCCAGCGGCGACAGGCACCCGGTTCTTCTTTTTGCACGAGGGACAGGTGGTGATCTCCATGTCCCAATTATGGTCCCTTACCGACCGGCGTGCCAGAGTTCTCCCTCTTCCCTGTTTGAGGCGCATGCCAGTCACGGTAAAATGGGTCCGCATGCCCCCGTAGCTCAGTCGGTTAGAGCAGCGGACTCATAATCCGTTTGTCCT
>CAYFRQ010000076.1:0-5845 GCA_964345615.1 uncultured Actinomyces sp.
GTTCCTGACGGCTGCACTGACTCTCGCAATCGTCTTCTGGAAAAGACAGCCAAGCCCGACTGAGGCCTGACCGCGGGCTCCCTCTTTCCCCTGCGGTTCGGCCGCGAGTTAGCTGCGGTTTGGCAGTGTGTTGCGGCCACGAAACCAGCCCCAGAAGCCCCAAACACGCCGACAACCCGCAGCCAAACGAAACAGGGGTGGTTCGGCCGCGAGTTACGGCCGCAAAATCAGCCCCAGATGGCCCGAACACGCCAACAACCCGCAGCCAAACCGGCTGGCACGCGCCGTGGCGTACCCCGGGGCGGCGAGGGCAACAACCCGCAGCCAAACGGAACTTGCCCGACGCAGACAGCACGGTTGGGGTTCTGAGCGCATAGTTGGGAAAGTCTCCCAACTGCGTTGCAGTCGGCCCGGGCACGTTTTCAGCTTGGGAAGCAGTGGGGGCCAGTCCCGCAGAGGCCCGCTACCCCTCTAAAGCCTTCCCACGGAACTCCGGCAAGGTCATCGCAGCCCCTGCCGCGACAATGAAGGCACCTGCAATCACGCCGAACAGAAGCGGTTTGTTGCCGCTTGGCATTCCTCCGACCGCCAGTAGCGCCGTCACAATAAACGGGGCAACAATGGACGCGATGCGACCGAAACCTGCAGCCCAACCAGCACCGCTGGCACGCAGACGGGTCGGATAAATCTCCGGAGTTATCGCGTAAAGAGCGCCCCAAGCCCCAAGGTTGAAGAAGGACAAGAGGCACCCCGTCGTGATAATCAACGCGGCGCTCCCAGACATCCCGAAGGCGACAGCGCTAGCCGCAGAGCCGACCAAGAACAGCGCCAGTGTTGGCTTGCGTCCCCACTTTTCAATCAGTAGCGCAGCGACAGCGTAACCGGGAAGCTGGGCCAGGGTGATGATCAACGTGTAGCCAAAGGAACGAACCAGGTCGAAACCTTCAGCGTGAAGGATCGACGGGATCCAGATAAATGCCCCGTAGTAAGCGAAGTTGACCATGAACCACACGGTCCAGATTGCAATGGTTCGGCCCCGCAATCCCGGGGAGAACAAGGACGTCGACCCCGAACTCTCTGTCCCGTGTTCCTCAACGTGCACAGCTGCTTCGGTTGGGGTCCAGCCGCCCCGCCGGGCGGAGTCCTCAAGGCTCTCAACTACAGCTTCAGCTTCCTGGTACTTTCCTCTCGAAAGCAGGAAACGCGGCGACTCTGGAAGTCCGGCCCTGATGTACACGGCGTAAAGCGCTGGAAGCGCGCCGACCGCAAAAGCTACGCGCCAGCCCCAGTCCCCCAGCGGGACAACGAAGTAGCCGATGATTGCGGCAAAGGTCCAACCGAGCGCCCAGAACGCCTCTAACCAGACGACTATGGATCCCCGCAACCGTTTGGGAGATAGCTCCGAAACCAAAGTGGACGCGATTGGCAGCTCGGCGCCAAGACCCAATCCCACAACTACGCGTAGCAGGATCAGTATCAGCACCCCTCCTGCCATGGCAGAAGCCCCAGTTGCAATGCCGTAGACAATCAGCGTCAAAGTGAAAACGTTTCGCCTGCCAATGTGGTCGGCAAGCGTGCCGCCCAGAGAGGCTCCAACCGCCATGCCTATGAAACCCGCAGAAACCACCCAGGACTTCTGGAAGCCCGTCAAGTCCCACTGAACCGAGAGCACAGCGATGATGTACGTGATCAGACCGACGTCCATGGCATCGAACGCCCAACCAATGCCTGATGCGAAGAGCACCTTGCGGTGCCTGGGCGTGAATGGCAGAGCGTCAAGCCTTGCCAGAAGCTCTGCTTCCTTCAGTTGCTGTTCCGTTTGCGCCACGTCAGCCACCCTTGTTCGTTATCCGAAACGAAGCTGGAAGCCTGGCCGCCCAGAACCAAGCTGGAAGCCCAGCCGTTCGAAGTCTAGGCCTCAGCCGCGGGCCGATGGCTCCCCTGGTTACAAGCTGAAGCAGTACACGACAGGCCTGACGGGAAACGCGGCAGGCTTCGCGGGAGTCGGAACGAAAAGCAAATGGTTGGTTGGTGGCCCAAATGGATACAAATCGACGTTCGGGCAAACGTTAAAAGGTTGTCATCAGGTGGGTTCAAAGGCGGGCTAGGTGGGTTCAAGACTGGAACGAGTGGGTGCGAGTCTGACTCGGCAGAACAACGTCGGCACGGTCGAACTAACCGAGGCTTCGGTAAGCCCCTAAATTGACCTCAGGCGCCGAGGACGACACCTTTTGACGTTTGGCTGTACTTTTCGACGTTGGCCCATACCTCTTGACGTTGCGAGTTTCCGGCCAGTTTTGAACCCACCCTGGGCTCAACTGCATCTGCCAAAAGATTCCCAACACACGAATGGATTGCTCATTGGGACCTACGAGGACGTCTGGAAGCACCTGCAAAGGTTCCCGACAAAACGGTACGAGCACCTGAAACCCGCAGAACTACGCGGAAGATGGGGCCAAATAAACCAAAAAGCCCTTCGGAAACCTTTTGTATCCAAAACGGTCTCTTAGTGGTGGGCCCAGAGGGACTCGAACCCCCGACATCCACGGTGTAAACGTGGCGCTCTAGCCAACTGAGCTATAGGCCCTGAGCCGACTCCCGCGCAAGCACTCGGAGCAGACCGGCCCCTCGATCATAGACCTTGTGGGTCGTTTGCTTGGCGGTCCGCTTCTCAGCTGTGAGCGATCTCAGACCCGAAAGCCCTTCAGCAACCCTGGTTAGTCCTTGGCGACGCTCTTCATCAGTCTTACAACCTGTCCCGAAACGCGTGAAATCCCCGCAGCCGTGCGATCTGGGTCAAGAGCCTGCTCAAGGGTTAGGGGTTCAGAGTGAATGCAGAAGATCCCATCAAGAAGATCCCCCATCTCACCAAGCGGGTGGCCGATGCGTCCTGCCAACCCGACAACAGTGACTTCTGCCGTTCGCGCAAGCCGGGCTACACCCGCTGGGACTTTTCCACGAACGCTCTGGGAATCAATGGACCCCTCCCCCGTTATCACCAAGTCAGCTTCCTGGATAGCCGCTTCAAGCCCCAACACCCCCGACACGTAGTCAAAACCAGGGACCAACCGGCCTCCTAGCACTAGCAGTGCCCCACCCAGGCCCCCGGCGGCGCCGGCCCCTGGAACGCTTTCAACACTGACCCCAAAGTGACCCTCCAGCGCCAACCCCCACCTCTGCTGTTGCGCGTCCAAGTGCCGAACCTGTCGCAGGGTTGCCCCCTTCTGCGGTCCGAACACAGCCGCCGCCCCCTCCGGGCCGACCATGGGGTTGTCGACATCGCAGAGTACCGTCACCCTGACATCCGAAAGGTCTTGAAGTCCGGAAAAATCAGCGTGGTCAAAGCTCCAGAGAGGGTTGCCCGACACCGAGATCTCGTGGCCCGCACCGTCAAAAAGCCGGGCGCCCAGCGCCTGGAGCAACCCGGTCCCACCGTCAGTCGTCGCGGAACCGCCCAGTGTGATCACGACTTCATCGGGCCGTCCTTCCAACGCGTAGCTCAGTAGCACCCCAAGGCCATACGAGCTAGCACGCGGCGGCAACGACTCATCTATCTTCATACCCTCAATGCCAACTGCTTGAGCACTCTCGAGAATCGCTACACGTCCAGCATCAGACTGGACGGTTCCGTACCTGGCCGAAACCGGCCGACGAACCGCATCCACCACGTCGACCTTGAACAGTTGTCCCCCCGCAGACGCCGTGAGCGCGTCCAAGGTCCCCTCGCCACCGTCTGCCACGGGAAAAGTTTTGACTATCGCCGTAGGGTCGGCGTTCAGCACGCCGCGGCAAGCAGCCTTCCCCGCAGCCAAAGAACCAAGCGAACCCTTGAAAGAGTCCAGCGCACAAACGACCCTAAGCGGGCCCGGGGGAGCTGACTCAGGTGTCAGGACCGTGGCCCCACTAGCAGGCACATCCCCGCCCAGTCCGGGCCAACCGAGATCGTTGACGTGGTCTTCAACGCTGCTATCTTCGCTGAAGCCGCGATGTCTTGCGGCGCCACATAGTTATCCCGCCCCGGCTTCGGGAAAAGGACCCAGATGGCTCCTCCCGGCTCGTCAAGGTTCCCTGCCGCTTCCAACAGCACGTCAGCCAGGTCGTCCTGCTCTGCGTCGTCAGCCCGCCACCAGAGGACAACAGCGTCGACCACGTCCTGATAGTCGTAGTCGACCATGTCCGCGCCAGTTTGTTCCAGGACAGCCGCGGCCACTTCACCTTCAACGTCGTCGTCAAAGTACAGTTCTTGGACCACCTGTCCAGGGGCAAACCCAAGGTCTACCGACACCCCTGACCGCCTTCCGTTTCAACGCAGGCAAACGCTGCGTGCCGCGCGGGTTGCGCGTGACCCTAGTCTAGTTTGTTGGAAGGCAAGCGGCGTCTTATCCTCCACAGCCTGGCGGGAAGGCGAGGGCCTGGCTAAAGAAGTGCTCGGTCACCCCAAGAAAGTGCTCCAGCCAGCTCCCCTAGGGGCCGACGCCGCCCACCAGCCTTGCGAAAGCCGGACCTTTGGTCCTATCTCACCCCCACGCATTGCCGAAGTGCGAGACAATGGCGACGTGAGGGGAGCTGAAAGAGCTATCCCGCCCGCCAACTTTTACTTCAAGGATGTGGTGCTAGGTGAGCCAAGGAAAGATTTCTCGCCCAGTTGTGAACGGCATGCTAAGCCAAGTCCCGGACAACGACCCGGACGAAACCGAGGAGTGGGTTGAATCCCTCGAAGGGCTGATCAAAGAAAAGGGAGCTCCTCGCGCCCGCTACCTGCTGCTGTCGCTTCTTGAGGAAGCCCGCAAGCGAGACGTCTCCATTCCACTTGAGACAACCACTCCCTACATCAACACGATCCCCGTTGAAAACGAACCGCACTTCCCCGGGGATGAGGCCATCGAACGCCAGTACCGCCGTTGGATCCGCTGGAACGCCGCTGCGATGGTGACCCGGGCCCAACGTCCCGGGGTCGCGGTTGGCGGCCACATCTCCTCGTACGCCTCTGTCGCAACTTTGTACGAGGTCGGGTTTAACCACTTCTTCCGCGGGAAGGACCACCCGGGTGGTGGCGACCACGTGTTCTTCCAAGGCCACGCCTCTCCCGGAAACTACGCACGCGCGTTTGTGGAAGGCCGCATGACCGAAGAGGACCTGGATGGGTTCCGGCAGCAGGCGTCCACCCCGCACGGCCTCCCCAGCTACCCCCACCCCCGCCAGCTCGACCACTTCTGGGAATACCCGACGGTCTCCCTTGGCCTGGGTCCGGCAGCCGCGATCTACCAGGCGTGGGTCGATAAGTACCTGCACATGCGGGGCCTCAAAGACACCTCGCAGCAACGGACGTGGGCGTTCCTGGGCGATGGCGAAATGGATGAACCGGAATCCCGTGGCCTACTGCAGATGGCGTCCGTGCAGGGCCTCGACAACCTGATCTTCGTCATTAACGCGAACCTCCAGCGTCTGGATGGCCCGGTTCGCGGTAACGGCAAGGTCATCCAGGAACTCGAGGCCTTCTTCAAGGGCGCTGGCTGGAACGTCATCAAGGTGGTTTGGGGACGCGGTTGGGACCAGTTGCTTGCCGCCGACAAAGACCACGCCCTGGTGAACGTTATGAACGAGACCCTTGACGGGGACTACCAAACATTCAAGGCCAACGACGGCGCGTACGTGCGTGAGCACTTCTTCGGTCGCGACCCGCGCACAAAGGCGATGGTCCAAAACTGGACTGACGATGAGATCTGGGCGCTACGCCGCGGCGGTCACGACTACCGCAAGATGTACGCCGCATACAAGGCCGCCGTCGAGCACACGGGCCAGCCGACCGTCATCCTGGCGCACACCATTAAGGGTTACGCGCTTG
>CAYFRQ010000077.1:0-5677 GCA_964345615.1 uncultured Actinomyces sp.
TGCTTTGCGGACGGCGCTGAGCTGGTAGGGGAGGGCGTCAACCAGGCCCTGATCAGCAACGGTGAGGGTGGCGGAAGAAATGGGTTCCGGGGTTTTCCGCAGGGTTGCTTCGAGCCACAGGCGGCTACGGCGGTACTGGGGACTGTCATCGGGGACCAGGGCGGTGTCAGCGGCGCTGAAAGACTCAATGGGCTCAAGGTCAGGGGAGAGCTTTGCGGTGGTGTCACGGACTATCCCGCTTTGACCGCGAAGTTCAAGCCAGGCCATGCCGTGGTCGTGGTCGACAGCTGTGACCATCCACTCCTCATCCCTCGCGATGACGAAGGTGCCCGGGATGTAGAGGTCACTGGAGGCACCTGAGCCTAGGGTTTCTACGTCGGGCTCTAGGGTGTTTGGGGGCTCTAGGTCGGTTTCGCTCAATGTGGCGGATGAAGACAACAGTGACTCCCAGTGGAACGTTGGTGGTGGGGTGTTCCTGATGCCCTCAGTTTGGGCACGCCCTAATAATAGGTGCCTGCGCCGACACGACGGAGCGGCGCCTGCCGACTGAAGACTGGTCGGCGGACAAGTCCAAAGCGGTTTTTTCAACATGCGCTGGGTCAGGTGGTGGATTAGCTTGGAGGGTGTAGCACAAGTCACTAAAGAAGGCAACCAGCGAAGCGACCCTAGAAGGAGTCTCCCCTCATGTACTACTCCAACGGCAACTATGAGGCGTTCGCGCGTCCCAAGAAACCAGCCGACATTGATAACAAGAAAGCGTGGGTCATCGGCGGCGGGCTGGCGGGCATGGCGGCGGCAGCCTTCCTGGTCCGCGACGCTCAGATGCCCGGCGAAAACATCACGATCCTGGAAGCCTCGAACGTCGACGGGGGCGCCCTAGACGGCGCAGGAAACGAAGTGACCGGCTGGCTGCTTCGCGGCGGACGCGAAATGGAATCCCACTTCGAATGCCTCTGGGACCTGTACCGCTCTGTGCCCTCACTTGAGGTCGATGGCTCCGTCCTGGATGAGTTCTACTGGCTCAACAAAGAAGACCCCAACTTCTCCTACAACCGCACCACTTCCGGACAGGGCGAACTGGGCGGGATCGACCCCAAGTTCACTCTGGGTCGGCGCGGTCAAAAGGAAGTCATGTCCCTGGTCATGGCTCTGCCGGAAGACCTCTACGACAAGCGCATCAACGAGGTCATGTCGAAGAGGTTCTTCGATTCAAACTTCTGGCTGTACTGGCGCACAATGTTCGCGTTCGAAGAGTGGCACTCAGCGCTAGAACTCAAGCTTTACGTGCAGCGTTTCATTCACGACATCGCTGGGCTTTCCGATTTCTCCGCACTGAAGTTCACTCGCTACAACCAATACGAATCCCTCGTCCTGCCGCTGAAGAAGTGGCTGGTTGAAAACGGCGTCACGTTCCGAAACGACACCCAGGTGATCGACGTGAAGTTCGACATCACGAAGGAACACAAGCAGGCTGAAAAGCTCACCTGGATCCACGGGGGCGAAGAAGAAACCATTGACCTCACTGCCAACGACCTAGTGTTCTACACGAACGGCTCACTGGTCGAAAACTCCACGTGGGGCGACCACCACACCCCACCAGTCTTCGATCCAGAGATCCATGAGGGCGGCAGCTGGGACCTGTGGCGGAAGATTGCCAAGCAGGATCCCAGCTTCGGTGATCCTGACAACTTCTGCACCACCCCGGAAGAAACCTATTGGGAGTCCGCGACCATCACGGTGAAGGACGATCGAATCCGCAAGTACATTGAGCAGATCACGGAACGCGAAACCAACACAGGACATACCGTCACCGGCGGAATCGTCACTGCCAAGGATTCCAACTGGCTGCTGTCCTGGACCATCAACCGGCAGGGACAGTTCACGAATCAGTCCGACGACCAGACAGTCGTTTGGTTCTACGGCCTGTTCGGCGACCCCGAAGGCAACTACTTGAAGAAGCCCCTGCGGGAATGCACCGGGGAAGAGATCACCAAGGAATGGCTGTGGCACATCGGGGTTCCGGAAGAGGAGATCGATGAACTGGCAAAGGAAGAGAACGTCATTACGCGTCCTTGCATGATGCCTTTCATCACTGCTTTCTTCATGCCGCGCAACGGCACGGATCGCCCGAAGGTGGTGACCGAGGCAGTGACGAACTTTGCCTTTATCGGGCAGTTCGCTGAGTCCACCCGCGACACCGTCTTCACCACCGAGTACTCGGTCCGAACTGCGATGGAAGCGGTCTACGAGTTGGCGAACGTCGATCGTGGAGTCCCAGAGGTATTTGGCTCTATCTACGACGTGCGTGAACTGATGAAGGCGACACGCTACCTGCGCGATGGCAAGATGCTGCACCTTCCCAAGATGATCGCGAAGTTCGTTGAGGGGAACGAAGCAGGACAGCTGCTGGCGCAGTTCGGCCTGATCCCGGACGAAGGGAATGTTTCTGAGCTGACCGGCGCGGTGACACCCACCGGCGCCAACTAGCGGAGAACAGGGGCGGCAGGGCTAAGAGAGGCCCTTGCCGCCCCTCGCTTTAACCCGTTCCCCGTTTGGGGTAGCGGCCGACAGAGAAACAGCGTCGTGCTAGCTTCTGAGAATGCCCACGAAACAAGGTGAGTCTGGTGCCCGAGCTGCTGCCCGCGGGCGTGACCCCAAAGCTGCAAGGTTACTGCGAGGTGTTGCTGTCGGGGTGACTGCGGCGCTGTTTCTTGCAGGGTGCTCTTACGGTCCGGAAAAAGCTGGTCCGGCCGACAGCCCTACAGCGTCAGAAGTAGAGTCCGTCGAGCTTGAACCAACTAGCCTCCCTGAGCCGAACTTCACCTACGGCGCAGTCGAAATCTGGAGCGCAACTGCTGAGGAGCTATTCGGGGGAAGTTCCGTTCACTACGACATGGTCCGTGCTTTCGGACCGCTCCTGGTGTTCGGGAGCCACGGTGAAACTAAAGCTGTGGATCCGCAGAACCAAACCGTGGTCTGGGAACAAGAGGGCGTGGGCCCATTGACGCGATGCGGCGCGGACTTAGACGGCGGGACCCTCTACTGCCCGATCCAGTGGGAAGCTGGTTCGGGGAAGCGCGCCCTGGCGGTGATCGACGTTGAGACTGGGAAAACCACCGAGATGCTTCCAGAAGGAGGCTCCTCGGAGGCAGGGTTCGTTACGGAGGTGGAGCACGTACCAGGAGGTCTCGTCATCGACCGTGTGAACGACGTGCTGAAGGTGGATTTGGCGGGGAAAGTCATCTGGCAGCAGGGCGTGACCTCTCAGCTTTCTGACTCGCGCCGGATGACCGTGTCGTCCTCAGACGTGTTGATTTACGAGCCGGGCTTCCAGACACTGCTGGACGTGGGAACGGGCGACGTCATTTACGCCGAACCGTATGAGACCGCTCCGCCGCTCGACGCCTCCTCCTCGTCCTACTACTCTCACATCGCTGACTCTGAGCGGTTCACATGGGACACAGGAGGTGTCTTCCAAGGTAAGGAAGACTGCGTGTTTACTGCGGACGACGTCGTTCTTTTTGCGCCGGACAACTGCGAGCTCAACTCGGGGCGCGGAACCGTTACTGCGCTGGATCCACAAACTGGGGAACCACTCTGGGAACTTGGGGTGCACGGTTGGGTCGCGCAGGCGGGAAATGGAGAAAACCTGACGACTATTAGCGGGTTGGAGCGTGCTGGAAGCAAAGGCATCTACAAGTTTGACTCCGTCACGGTCTACGGGCCGGTAGGTGAGGGCGAACCGGCGGACAGCCTCCTGCTAACCGAGACTTCTGCGGTCCAGGGTGAGGTGGGAACGGCGCAGGCGGGGGTGTCCGACAGGACCTCAGTACCGGGCACCCATCATCCGTCCTCTGACTTTTGTCCGTCTGGCTCAAGCCCTTACGCGGAAGGGGAGACTGAGAGCTTCTACGTTTCTATCTGTAGGAGCAGCTCCGGGCAGTTCACTTACGTTGGCTATAGCCCCTCCGCTGGCTCCATGGTCCTTCCTGCGGAAGACCTAGGGGGCCACTGGCACGCGTCAAACCAGTCGCACGGGTACTCGGTGAGTTCTTCCTACCTGGATGTTTACGAGCTGGGCTCTGGGGGCAACGTTGTTCACGAGCCGTTCCTTTGGACTCGGCAGTACTAGGGAAGCTCTCTTCTTCCCGCCCTTTGTGCGAAGCGGTCCAAAGCGTTCAGAACGTCAGGTGCTCTCCAGAAGGAACCCAGCCGGTGCTCGTGTTCTTTGACTAGCAGTCCCGCTTGCGTGGCTGCGTTGAGTGCAGGGTAGATGTTAGGGGGCTTGACGCCCAGTGCTTCCGCGGCCGCAGCGGCACTAAAAACGGGGGTTTCCGTCGCGAAGTCAAGCAGCCTCCAGGCGTGAGAATCCGTGCGCGCACCCAGCTGCTTCGTCCACGACCCTAGAACCTGCTCTAGCTCGCTCCTTAGTTGCCGCGTGTTCTGGACGGCCCTGACGGAAGCGTCGGCGAAGACCTTCACGACGCGGTCCGGGTTGCCTTCGCGATAGGCGGTGAGGGCGCCGTGGTAGCCATTTACATCTGCCAGTAACCCCGCCGACACCGGAACAAAGGTGTTTCGGAGCACGCCCCTTTGCTTCAGCATCACCTGCGCCAAGGCCCTTCCTACCCGGCCGTTGCCGTCGGTGAACGGATGAATGGTCTCAAACTGAGCGTGGGTGATCGCAACGGAGACCAAGGAGGGGACGTCACCCCTTTCAGTGAAGCTCATCAGGTCGTCGAGTAGCCCAGGGACCAGGCTGTGGTGGGGAGCCACGAAGTCAGCTCCAATGGGACTGTCGGAACGGGTCCCAATCCAGACGGCCTCATCTCTAAAAGCTCCAGCTAGGTGGATCTTTTGGTTCGACGTGAGCGCAGCGTGCATCACCTTCAGGTGCTCCGCGTCCAACATTGAAGTTGCGTCGGCTCCTGCCTGCAACGCCTTCGTATTGGAAAGGATCATCTGCGCATTGCGGCCTGTTTTCATGCCTGCCTCAGCACTGAAGATCGACCGCGCCGAGGCGGTCAGCTTTTCGATTTGAGAGGAGGACGCTGCTTCTGACCGCAGAAGGATCGGGGCAAAGTTGGTTAGGGTGGCGCCCATTTCGGCGTCCAACCGGGAGAGTTCCTGCGTGGCTAACTCTGCGGCTAAGAGGGTTTTCTTTTCCAGTTCCACGGGCCTCGTCGCAATGAGCGGGGGCACTGCAGAGAAGTAGCGCTTCTTCCGGGGCGGCGTCCCGCTGGGGGAAAAGTAGATGGCGGCGGGCGTCCAGAGCCGCTCCTCGTGCTCCAATGCTGGCCACGGCGCTCGCGAAGTCATAAAGCCACCCCTCTCATTATGGGCTAGGGTACCAGTCCATAAAGACACGGGTTGTGGTTTACGGGCTCGCCACCGCGCCCCGGTCCGGCCGCGGGTCACACCACTCTTTTGGCCGTGTAACGCCGTGATGCTTGGATAACCCGCAGCCGAGCCGGAGGGGGCGCCTTGCACGATGCGTGCCCAAAGCGTTTGTGGTGCGCGCCCGAAGCGCTCGCGGTGGGGAGGGTTGGGCGCGGATGCTGGCGCCCTCGCGCGCTTGTCCGCGCCTGGCATATACTTCGATCTGCCTGCTAATCAGCAGGGCAGGGGCCTGCAAGTAAGATGGAGGTCTGCTTTCAGACGCGGATCTCAATGAGGG
>CAYFRQ010000078.1:0-5631 GCA_964345615.1 uncultured Actinomyces sp.
TGCGGGCGGCGGTTACGGGGTGGTCGCCGGTGATCATCACTGTTTCGATGCCGGCTCGATGAGCGTCCGCAATGGCGTCTGCTGCCTCTTGTCGGGCAGGGTCAATGATCCCCACGATGCCGGCAAAGACTAGGTCGGTTTCGCTGTCTTCGTTGAAGTCCTGTCTGTCAGCTTCTGTGCCTTCACGCCAGGCAACACCAAGCGTGCGGTAGCCCTGTTTGTTGAGCTGGGTGACTTCTTCTTGGAGTTCCTGCCGGCGTTTGTCGGTCAGGGGAACAACCTGGTCTCCGACTTGCTCAGCGTCGCAACGGTCTAGGAGGACATCGGGCGCGCCTTTGGTGAAGACAGTTGTGGTCTCTGTGGTTCCGGTGCTTGCCGGGTCACCCGCCACCAGGACGGACATGAGTTTGCGTTCGGAATCGAAAGGGGCCTCGGCCAAACGGGTGGCGTTTGTTGTTTCTGGCGTAGTCGTTGGCGTTGCTGTTGCTGTGCTGTCGCCTGCTTGCCGCTTTGGGTTTTTAGTTTCCGGGTCTCTGAGTTTGGGGAGGGCGACAAGGAAGGCGGCTTCGGTTGGGTCTCCTTGGATCTCCCAAGTCCCCTCCATCTGGTCCAGCTGTGCGTTGTTGGCAAGGGCTCCAGCGGTGAGGACTAGTTGCGCCTCTTGTAGGGCCGCGTCCTCTGCTTCGCTGCTGCTGCTGTTGCTGTTGCTGTCGCTGTGTCGGTTCGCGTTGACCGTTGCTTTGCCAGTGGGGTCGTAGCCGGTGCCGGACAGTTCTGTGGTGCCACTGGCGGTGACGACTTCGCGGAGGGTCATCTCATTCTTCGTGAGTGTTCCGGTTTTGTCGGAGCAGATGACTGAGACAGATCCCAGGGTTTCAACGGAGTCAAGGTTCTTCATGACTGCGTTGCGTTTTGCCATTGCTTGAACGCCGATGGCAAGGACCAGGGACAGGATTGCTGGCAGGCCCTCGGGGACTGCGGCAACTGCAAGGGAGACACCCATCAGTAGGATGTCGACCGCCTCGTCGGGGGAGTGCACGCCGTTCACCAGGGCCACCACGGCCATGACGACGATGGCGATCAGGATGACAGCGATTCCGAGTGACTTAGAGATCTTGGCGATCTGGGTCTGAAGGGGAGAAGGGGCTCGTTGCGTTTCGTCGAGTAGCGTGGCGATCCGGCCAACCTCTGTGTTCATGCCTGTGGCGGTTACTACTGCTCGACCGACGCCGCGGGTTACCGCTGTTCCCTTGTAGACCATGTCGGTGCGGTCCCCGAGTGGTGCTGGAGCTTTCAGGGTTTCTGGGTCTTTGGAGACGGCGTCAGACTCACCGGTAAGAGAGGACTCTTGGACGTGAAGCGCTGAGGCGGAGATGATGCGGGCGTCGGCGGCGACGGTGTCTCCCTCGGATAAAACCAGAATGTCCCCGGGAACCACGTCTGCTGCGGTGACGTCTGTTAGGCGTCCATCGCGAAGAACAGTGGCGTGAGAAGCAGTCATGGTTGCAAGGGCCGCCACCGCGTCAGCTGCCTTGTTTTCTTGGACGAACCCTAAGACGGCGTTTGCAAGAACGATCACCAGGATGACGATGCCGTCAATCGGGACCCCGTGAGCTCCTTCAAGGATCCAGGCGAACACTGAGATCACGATTGCGACAAGCAGTAGGTAGACCAAGGGGTCGGCGAACTGTTCCAGTAGTCGTTTCCACGCAGGCTGACCTTCGGTGGCGCGGAGCTGGTTCGGACCGTATTCTTCCAGGCGCTGAGTTGCCGCTTTAAAGCTCAAGCCTGTGTCCGGGGTCACTTGGAAGTCTTTTGCGACTTGGTTTGCTGGAAGCAGGGAGAAGTCTATTGTCGGTGCTGCTTGGTCCGTTTGTGTCTTCACTGCTGGCCTCAGTCCACCAAGCTGTCGGGTCCTGGTGTTGTCACTTTATGGTGTGGCGCCGGGACCTTCTAGCCCCTGCCCAGACTGGCGGAAGCAGGCGGGAGCAGCCTCGTGAGGGCTGATTCGACGCGGTCTCTGTCTGCTCGAGCTTGGCGGCTGCGAGACCAGCGGTCAGTGATCTGCCGTTTGGATGCGGCCGCATTCGTTCACCGGCAGCTCGCTTGCGTGATCCGATACGTCTCGGCAGCGTTAGTCAGGTCGACGAACTCTGTCACCCACATTTCGTCCGGTCCTAGGGCCGGGGACATTGCGTTGTCCGAACCGACAATGACGCCCCCAATTTCCCACGCCACCTCAGCAAAAAGGTGGTTGGGACACCCGTTTGGCGTGTAGAAGGTTACGTAGCCGCAATTCCAGTTTCCGCAGGTGATCTCGCTAGCATCGTGGAAGTAGGCATAGACACCTTCGTCGACTTTTGTGAAGCCTATGGCCTGGGCTTTGCGATCATTCTCCTGTGCCTTCAGTCTCTCGGATTGCTCAGTCAGGGCTGCTTGCTGTTGTTCTGATTCTGCAGCCGCCTCGGCTTCAGCAACCACCTGCGCAGCGGATTCGTAGGCTCGCTCAGTACTCTCGAGGTCTTTCTGGGCGGAAGAGAGCGACGATAGGGACCAGATGTAAAATGTCGTCGCTCCTCCCAGTGCTATCACTGCGATTGCAAGCGCAACGAAGAGACCGCCGCGGCCTCGACCTTTACCTGAGTTCCGAGATCGACTGTTCAACTTGTTCACGTTGCACCTCCAAGCGTTCAGCTTCACGCACGTTCCCGAAGGCTAAGAAAGTGAGGACAGTTGCTCCCGCCAATGACGGGATAAGAATCGCTACGGCGAGCCAGCGTGGCAGACGTTTTCGACTTGGGCGCTGGGCACCAGTAGGCCCAGCGTCAAGGACGTCTCTCCGCCGCCTTAGGGGCGGCTCGCTCAGTGGACGTTCTTGGCTGAGAGAAGCGGCCTCGACGTCCAACCTGCGGAAGGACTCCTCACTGGCTAGCCAGCCTGGCCGGTCGGGCCGTCGGCCAAACGCGTTAACGTAGCTGATCTCCTCTTCCGTGAGCTCGTCGCCCCACCCTTCAGGAGGTTCGGAGTTCTGCCAGTTTGCAGGTAGCTTCGCTATCCCATTTTCCATCGCTTGCCACCATCTCAGTCCAGCCTGAGCCCGACTGTTCTTGATTCATTCTGACGCTGTTCGCACCGATTCCAACCGTAGCAGCGCTTCGGTAGGTTCGGACTGGTACCGTGGCGTTTGGCCGGGGGCTTGGAGGCTCGTGGTCGAGAAGAAGGAGCTGTTGTGTTGCGCTGTTGCTATGGCCGGTCAGGCGTGGCTGCCACCGCTCTGGCGATAGGTCTGCTGATCGCCCCGGCCGGCTGCAGTTCGAAACACAATGCCGATGCAGAGGCCTGCGAGCTGTTCGTGCCGGCCTTTAGTGCCATCTACCAGGAGATCCTGGTGGGCGAGCTGGGGGACGTTTTCGTTGACTTGGCGAACGAGTCGGTTGTTGCCGCAACTCAGGCGCTGGCGACTGCGCCAAGCTCGGAACTCAGCACCAGCCTTGAGGCATACATCGAGCACACTGTTCTCACCGTGGACGGACTGACGGGGCTCGCGAACGGCGGCGGGGATTCCCTGGTGCTCAATGCTCAGAAGATGGGCGACACGGGCTCTTGGATTCTGGATCACTGCGAAGCTATAGCAGACAAGTAGCCAAGGGATCTGGCTTGAACCAGATTGCTCTAGCCGCCGTGTTGCCACTCTAAAGCTCAAGTCAGTGTCTTGAGTCACTTGAAGGTCCTTTGCGGCTTGGCTTGCTGAAAGCAGTGAGAAGTCAGGTTGCCGAGTTTGGGTTTGCTTCGTGCGCCTAAGCGGCTTGCGCGTGCCCTCGATACCTAACTCCAGACTCTTAAACCACGTGATGCACCAGCGTAGGACGGCTTAGAGGTCTGTCTCTTGAAGTCCGGTTATGAACAGTAAACACTCGTGAACTTTCTCTGCAAACTCGGGACACGCTACGTCCGCCAGAGCGTCCGCGAGTTTCTTTGGCTCTGCACGCTCATTGCCACTCCACTTCCGGGGGTAGAGGTCGCATGGGTCTCAGCACGTTGGAATCTACGAAAACGCGGTGCTTCACAGCAGCGCAACTCTCTGCTGTTGCCTGCGTGACCGCTGGATCCGGTCAGTCCTCAATGCCGTGTTCGAGCTCCAGTTCAAGCAGTTCGTCGAGTGCTTCGGAACGCTGCTCTTCATGCTTGTCTCGGAATTCAGCGATGTCCGTGAAACGGAACCGATGGTGGCTGCCAACCCTGTGGCTAGGGATGCGTCCGTCTTTAACCATTTTCATTAGGGTGGGTCTGGAGATCCCCAGCATCTGGGATGCAGTAGTAGTGGTTAGTTCTTCAGGGATTGACTGTATGCGCAGCCCTCCATGCGTGACGCCGTGCAGAACATGAGTCATTAGTTCAGACAGGTTATCCGGCAGATGGATCTTTGAGCCGTCGCTGAGCTCGAACACCGTACCGACGATGTGGCGGTCTTGTACTTCTAGGGTCACCTCAGTTGCCTCCTCACACGTCTGTACATCAACGTGTAAGACTCGCAGTTGCGTCGCCATAATGACACTTCTCCCCGATGTGGCTGGTATGAACAGCTCTAGAGTTTACAGTTATAACTGTAAACTCTAGAGGTGCTGAGTGGATCGGCGATCTGTCGGTGGGACGCAGCCCTCGGTGCGCGTCTTACGGGGTGAGTTTTGGCGCAAGTTCTTGACCCATTTAGCTGGCATGGACCAGCGGGCTAGTTGCGAAGCGCAAAATAACTCAAAGTGCTGATGGAGGTTGTCTCTGTCTGGGCGATCAGCTCTGCGGGACGGGAGGACGATCCTCTTCCCATTCATTTCCTGGAACGCGTACTCCCAGACGCCGGGGACCACCTCTTAGTCCTCGTAGGGGCTGTTAGGTTTGCTCACTACGGAAAGCGTGGTGCGGGGGGGACGTGGGTTCCGAATGCCCTTGCTCTGGTCGATTAGCGGTAGCTTCTCGCCGTCAATCTCGTATTTCAGGAGCTGCTCGCGTGAGACTGTGCCATCGGTGTGACGGGTCATCTCATCGAGGTCGGCAAAAATCCTCTCACGCAGTCTCTTCTCGAGTTCTGGGTCCATAGGTGCAGCGTAACTGTGAGCGGGCTCCTCAACCGGGGATCGCGCCGGTGGTGTCTGTGCTCCGACAGAGCATTGGTTCCGAAGTCAGCTATGAACTTAGCTCACGTCTGCGAGAAGTCCATAGCGGCCAGGTCCGCGTCGTCGTGATCAGCCACGCCGCCAAAGCTAACGGCGTTCGGTGCGACGGGCGGTTGAGGGCAACAGCTTGTGAGGAGCAACCGCACTCCTTCCAGAGGGGTCGTTGTTTGATTCAGGGAGTTGCCGCTTTAAAGCTCAAGCCTATGTCCCGGATCACTTAGGTGCCCTTTGTGACTTGGTTTGCTAGAAGTAGGGAGGAGTTAGTTGCCGGGGCCGTTTGGTCCGCTTGTGTGTTCACTGCTGGTCTCAGCACGTCAACTTGTCGGTTTTTGGTGTTGCTATTTTTAGAGGTGGGGCAGGTGCCTCTGGGTCCGGATCTGAAAGGGGTAGACCGTGTTAGATGAGAAGGCTGCTTTGCGGGGTGCTGAAAAGGCAATCGGGGGCAGGGATGTTGAGGATG
>CAYFRQ010000079.1:0-5439 GCA_964345615.1 uncultured Actinomyces sp.
CACGACAGTGCACCAGAACGCATCTGTTGTTAGTCGGTGGCGGGTGGTGGCGAAAGAACGCTCCCGATAGGGGCCTGGGGCGCCACGACCGTACACCAGAACGCATCTGTTGTTAGTCGGTGGCGGGTGGTGGCGAAAAAACGCTCCCGACGAAGACGTGGGCCGCGTCTGCTCCGCGAAGCGCGGGGTCGGCTCAGAAGAAGGTGAACGCTTGGGCCGTGTTGAGGCAAGCGCGCAGGGCGCCTGGATCCCGCGTGTGAGGGCCAACGGCCCGTTGGGAAGTGCGTTGAGAAAAACGCGGGAGAGCGGATCAGGAAACGCGGGAGAGCGGATCGGGAATGGAGCGGGCGACGAGAATCGAACTCGCGTAATCTGCTTGGAAGGCAGAGGCTTTACCATTAAGCTACGCCCGCGGTTGGCCATCGGCTGCTTGGCCACTATATCGCTGGTTGGCCATCCGACACCCGAACACTGCAGTGCCGGCTACCCAATGGACACTTGGACACTATAGCGCTCCCCGGGTCTCGCCGCATCTGGCTAACGAGCCGCTTTTGCGAGGTGTTCCTTACAGTGGTTAGGCGCTTTCTCCCGGCGCTCTTTCCTGCCGTAACATGAGACAGACTGCTTCTGGTGTCGCTCTTTTTGTGCGACACCGGGCCGATTCAAGAAGAGACGGAAGAGAACAACGCGTGAAAAGCACCGTAGAGACGCTAGAGCCCACCAAGGTCAAGATGGTCGTAGAGGTCGACTATGACGAACTGAAACCAGCCATGGACAAGGCCTACAAGGAGATTGGCTCGCAGGTCAACATCCCTGGTTTCCGGAAGGGGCACGTCCCCCCGCGGATCATCGATCAGCGTTTCGGGCGGGGCGTTGTCATCGAGCAAGTTGTGAACCAGGTCGTCCCCGAATACCTGTCTCAGGCGATCGTTGAGAATGAACTTCGGCCGCTAGCGGAGCCCTCAATCGAAGTGAAGACCGTTCCGAACATTGAGGGTCCGGAAGGTGGGACGCTTGAGTTTGAAGCTGAGATGGACGTTGTTCCCGACTTCGACCTCCCTCCCCTCGAAGGCATCGAGGTTGAGGTTGATCCCATCCTGGTCAGCGACGAAGACGTTGACGCTGAACTGCTTGAACTCCGCGGCCGCTTCGCTTCCCTAAAGAACCTGGATCGCGCCGCAGAAGACGGTGACTTCCTGGCCCTGGACATTTCCGCGGTTGTTGATGGCGATGAGATCGACCAGCTCACTGACGTGTCCTACGAACTGGGCTCAGGCAGCATGCTGGAAGGCCAAGACGAGGCGCTTAGGGGCGCCAGCGCAGGTGACGAGGTCGAGTTCACCTCGGAGATCCTCGGCGGCGAGCACGCTGGCAAGCAAGCCGACATTACCGTAGTCGTCCAGGGAGTTAAGGAACGGGAACTGCCAGACGTAGATGACGACTTCGCGATGATGGTCTCCGAATTCGACACAGCTCAGGAACTGGTGGAGGACACCCGCGCTCAGGTCCGTGAAGCGAAGCGCGGACAGCAGGCTCTGCAGGCTCGCGACCGGTTGCTTGAGAACCTCGTTGAAAACAGCGAGATCCTGTTGCCCCAGTCCGTGATTGATTCCGAGGTTGCGCGCCGAACCGATGAAGACACGGATGATGAAGTGAAGGCGCAGCTTGTCGAAGCGATCTCAAAGGATATTCGCCAGCAGATCCTGCTTGACACGCTGGCTCACGAACGCCAGGTGCAAGTGGGCCAGCAGGAGCTTGTGGACTTCATGATGCAGACGGCCCGCAACTTCGGCATGGATGTCAACCAGATGCTGTCTGACCAACAGCAGGTCCAGAACATGTACGGAGAACTCGCCCGCACGAAGGCCCTGGTCTCAGTACTGGCGGACGCAGTTGTCACTGACACAGATGGCGAATCGGTTGATCTCTCCGAGTTCACTTTCGACCGTGCAAAGGCCGAAGCTGAGGCCGCCGCTGCTGCAGCGCGGGCGGCTGAGGCAGCAGAGGCGGAAGCTGGCGACGCACCCACCGAGTTCGCGTTGAACATTGACGATCTGGAAGAGGATCCGGAAGAACAGGACTAACCACAGGGCGGGCACCCATCCGCCTTTGGCGTAAAGGGACCTTTTAGGTGCCGGTGGGCGCCCGCTTCACGCTAACTTGTTTCCAGGTGACAAAGCCTCCGGCCTGCACGTGCTGGCCGCGGGCGTGACGCAGCCAGGAGAAGGGAACTTTATGGAGACGGCACCCCTGATGGCCTCCGAACCAGAAAAAGGTGGGGCCCTAGCTGACGGTGTTTACCGCCAGCTGATGAAGGAACGCATCATTTGGCTCGGTGGTGAAGTGCGTGATGAAAGCGCTAATGCTGTCTGCGCGCAGCTGCTGCTACTCGCAGCTGAGAGCCCGGACGAAGACATCTACCTCTACATCAATAGCCCCGGTGGCTCCGTGACGGCAGGCATGGCGATTTACGACACCATGCAATACGTGATGCCTGACGTGGCAACCGTCGGCATGGGGCTCGCAGCCTCTATGGGTCAGTTTCTGCTCACGGCCGGGACCCCAGGCAAGCGTTTCATCACCCCCCACACCCGCGTGCTTATGCACCAGCCGCTCGGTGGTGCAGGCGGTAGCGCAACCGACATCCGCATCAACGCAGATCTCATTTTGCAGATGAAGCGTGAGCTCGCTGAGATCATCGCGCAGAACACGGGGAAGAGCGTGAAGCAGATCGAGAAAGACTCAGACCGAGACAAGTGGTTCAACGCGCAGGAAGCCCTGGAGTACGGCTTCGTGGACCACATCGTCACCCACCCGCAGACCATCGGTCGTAAGACCGTTCCCGCCGAGTAGAAGGGAGAGGCCATGACTAAAACAACCCCTTACTTCGAGGCGCTCGCGCGCCAGCTCCCAGGGGGCGCAGCTGACCCGGCGATCACGAACCGCTACGTCTTCCCGACGTTTGAAGAGCGCACTGCCTACGGCTACAAACGCCAGGATCCTTACGCGAAACTGTTCGAGGACAGGATCGTGTTCCTGGGCGTCCAGGTCGACGATGCTTCCGCGGATGACGTGATGGCGCAGCTGTTGGTCCTGGAGTCGATGGACACGGAGTCGCCCATCACCATGTACATCAACAGCCCCGGCGGGTCCTTTACCGCTATGACTGCCATTTACGACACCATGAACTTCGTCCGTCCGCACATCCAGACCGTCTGCCTGGGGCAGGCTGCCTCTGCCGCTGCGGTTTTGCTCGGTGCCGGTCAGAAGGGCAAGCGGCTTGCGCTTCCGAACGCGCGGATCCTGATTCACCAGCCCGCTATGGAGGGCATCCAGGGACAGGCCTCTGACATTCAGATCGTGGCTGACGAGATTGACCGTATGCGCGAGTGGATGGAAAGAACCATTGCTGAGCAGACCGGGCAGCCTGAAGAGAAGGTTCGCAAGGACGTCGAGCGCGACAAGATTTTGACTGCCGAGCAGGCGCTTGAGTACGGGCTAATCGACCAGGTTCTTATTCCCCGCAAGTTGGTCGACTAGCGGCCTTCGGCCAGGCCTGCCTGTCGCACTCGCAACCGCGCGGGCATGTCTTAGGCTGGCAACACTGGGCTGAGAAGGGGGATTCGGTGGCTGAGATGCAGGATGGGGCAGGCCTACTCAAGTGTGCGTTCTGTTCTAAGTCGCAGCGCCAAGTTCGTCGCCTTATTGGCGGGAGTGGTGTCTACATCTGCAACGAGTGTGTTGAGCTCTGCAACGACATTCTGGAAGAGGAACTTGAAAGCGAGCAGGCGCCCCGCCCTCTTTCGCTCCCGAAGCCCAAAGAGATAAACGCCTTCCTTGACACGTGGGTCGTTGGGCAACAGGACGCAAAGAAGGCACTTTCGGTAGCGGTTTACAACCACTACAAGCGCGTCCGTTCCAGGGAGTCGGGTGCCCCGGAAGACCTGGCGGCTACGAAATCGAACATTCTGCTTCTGGGTCCTACTGGGACAGGAAAGACGCATCTGGCTCGCTCGTTGGCAAACCTGCTTGACGTTCCCTTCTGCATCGTCGATGCGACGGCCCTTACTGAAGCCGGATACGTTGGGGAAGACGTCGAGAACATTTTGCTGAAGCTAATCCAGGCAGCCGACGATGACATCAAGAAGGCCGAGCACGGGATCATCTACGTGGATGAGATCGACAAGATTGGTAGGAAGGGTGAGAACGCTTCAATCACCAGGGACGTGTCAGGTGAGGGTGTTCAGCAGGCACTGCTAAAGATTATTGAGGGCACTAAAGCATCCGTGCCACCTCAGGGGGGCCGCAAGCACCCCCATCAGCAGTTTCTTGAAATCGATACAGCTGGCATCCTATTCATCGCAGCTGGCGCGTTTTCTGGGATCGATGAGATTGTCCGTGCAAGGCTCGGCAAACGAAGCACAGGCTTCGGTTCGGATCTCAAACCGAAAACTGAGGTAGGGGACTACTACTCGGAGGTCCAGGCCGAGGACCTTCACAAGTACGGGATGATCCCGGAGTTCCTGGGACGTCTGCCAGTGCTGACTTCAACAACCGAGCTGACCCGTGAAGACCTGATTCGCATTTTGACGGAGCCCACGAACTCGCTTGTCAGCCAATACCAGCATCTGTTCGAACTTGACGGGGTGGAACTGGAGTTCACCCCTCAGGCACTTGAAGCGATCGCTGAGAAAGCGATGGAACGCGAAGCGGGCGCTAGGGGACTCGCTTCCATCTTGGAGAAAACCCTGAGCGAACTGATGTTCGAGATTCCCTCGCGCGCCGACGTTCGCCGAGTCCAGGTGACAGAGGCGACCGTTGGGGGAGGGCCCGCACTGATTTACGGTCTCGAGGACGAACAGCTCCCGCAAGCTTCGTAGTACTTAGGGATGATGCAGGTATGGAAGCTCAGGACATCCCAGAAGAACTCGCTGACGAACGCCGCACTATTGACAATATTGATGCGGCTCTAATCCACATCCTGGCTGAACGTTTCCGCTGCACCCAACGCGTCGGGCACATCAAGGCCCGGACGGGGCTCCCACCCGCAGACCCGGAACGCGAGCGGCAACAGGTACTGCGGCTTCGTGAACTCGCAGAAGAGTCCGGGCTCGATCCCGATTTTGCTGAGACCTTCTTGAACTTCATGGTGACAGAGGTGATCCGTCACCACGAGGTCATCAAGGACAGCTACACGCGGGAGCAGTAGCCGCTAGCAACAGCCCCGCTTCGGCCGCGGGTTGTATCAGCTTCGGCCGCGGGTTGTGGTCGGGTAGATGCGGGATGCGCCGGGTTTCCTGGCGACAACTCGCAGCCGAACCGCTGTGAGGGGCCGCGTGGCGACAACTCGCAGCCGAACCGCTGTGAGGCTTTGGCTGCGAGTTGGGGGTGTCAGGCGCTTTGGACGGGACCCCCGTAGAGCGCGTCAATATCCGCAGC
>CAYFRQ010000080.1:0-5265 GCA_964345615.1 uncultured Actinomyces sp.
GCGGTTAGTTCCGCGGAGGCACTGGAAGCCAAAGGGGTTCCTTCCCAGCAATTCTCTTGCGCCCTTTCGGGCGCCTGATGCGCCACATTCCAGCTTTTGGGGCGCCAGATCGCCTGGCTCCCTGCTGAGCTTCAATGCTTTGCATCGGTTTGCGTCGCGCGATTGCGCACCGGCCCCTAACTGACACGGCTCCTGCACGCTTGGCGCTGGACTGGCGTGTGGATACAGGTCACCTCGGACACTTGGGCGCAAGATTTGAGTTTATGCGGCCCCTCGGTGTATAGCAAAGAAAATCAGGGTGAGATCGCGCACCCGACCCACGGTCGCCCAGCAACAGGCATCCCAACCCACCGCCACCGGCCAGCAGCCCGTCAGCCGTCGCCTCCTCGGCCTGCTGCCGGGCGTCCCCCGTCATCCATCGTCGCGACCGCAGTTATAGAAACCCAGAGTCGCCAATCGCGCCATTGCGAGGCGTGCAAGTGGTTGTCAGGTGCCCAAATGGACGAAAAGCCTCGAAATCTGCCCTTTTGTGTCCATTTAGACGCCCGGCAGCCACAAGGACGCCTCACAACGAAGCCCCGGTCGGTGTTAAGACACGAAACACCCGCAATCAGCAGGCACAGGACACCCTCGGAGCCCAAGATGAGACTTCTTTTGGCGGACCTCCCAAAAATCGGCAAGCGCGCCGACACTGGCATCGCCTTGGACCGCTTCCCTCCACCCGGAACCGCGACCCCCAGTATGGGGTCGGTGCCACCTAGAACCGTCGACTCCGGGAGAAAACCTGACTCATTGACGGGTCCCAGCAAGGCCCGGAGGGGGGCTTAACCGCCACACCATGCATCGGTAGGCGGCGCATCAAGTCGCGAATCAACGTGTGAGGATTCCGCGCCTGCTGATACGTGATGTTGATCGTCGTGAAACCCGAGTCGGCCAGCAGCTGTTGTCTCCTCACAAGCTTCTGGCCGACGTGGTGGGCCTCCCCTGAGCTGGAGCCAAACTTCCCGAAGCCTGTCACCTCGATGGCAAGGCCTGCGTCGGGCAATGCAAAGTCCAGAAAGAACCTTGCACCAGAGTTGACCTCGTACTGCGAACGCAGTGATTCTGGCTCCATCAGGATTAGACGGAGGCACCACGCCACGATGCTCTCAGCAGGTGACTCACAAGCAGGATCCGCAAGATGGAACACCGCCTTGGAACGCCGGATCCCGCGAGATCGGTTCAACTTCTCGAGCCGCTGAAGCCAGTCGCCCCGAAGCTTTTCAGCCCTAGCGCGAGAAGAGACCTGGTCGAAGCGATCAAAGGAGCTGCCGTAGCGCAATAGCTCGCCGCAGTCGTGCACAGACTGGAGCGGGTGGAAATTTCGGGCGATGTCCGCAGCGATCAGCCAAGGCGGGGCGACATCCACACTTTCGTAGGAAAGTCCTTGGGCCTCACCCGTCAGAGACCCGGACCTAACCTCCCGGGCAGCCACACCCGCTACGCGTTTACCTCGCAAAACCAAGCTCGGAAGAGTAGGCGTCCCGCGCCTTGTTGTCTGACTGCGGAACAGGACGTCTGGGTTGTTCCACCAGGGGTCCAGCCCCATCGCGACCATTGCAGCTTCCCCTGTAAAAGTGACTGGAGGACCGGTCGACAGGAGGTGTCGCACCGCAAAAATACGGGCAGCGGAGACGACGCGCCGGACCTCCCAAGGAGGCACGGTTGGATGAGTCGCGTCCGGCTTTAGGTAGACGCCGCGAGCGACCTTCACCCAACCCAGGCCGTCGGCGACCTGCTCGCGGACCCTGTTCTGCACCGAAGAGAACACAAGGTGCTCCAACACTTCCAACACGAGTCCAGAATGGACGCTCTGGGCTCACGGAACGCGCCCGCAACGGATGGCTGTGGAGAAGACGCAGCAGCAGGACTGTGAAAAAACACAACGCAGGCCCTGTGGAAGCAGACGGCGGAGGAAAGTGCGGGCCGGGTTGAACGCGGGGACGCGCCTCGGAAGGCAAAGCAACCCCGCGGGGCGTCGAACTCACCATGGACGGGCTCCGAGTGCAGAGAACTCAGCGGGGTTGGCCTCTGGAGCCGGGCGGTAATCACCATTTCTGCGCACTCGCTACGCTGGTGACATGACTAGTCCTAGAGAAAACCCAAGTGCCGCCAAAGAGGGGAAGCAGGACCCCTCACCCACGCAAGCCCCCGAGGCAGACCTCTCTGCCTGGACTGAGCAGCTGGCGCAGAACCTTCTCTCTGTGAATCAGCGGATCGAGGAAGCAGTGGCAAAGTCGGGGCGGGTGCCCGGCGCAGTCGCCCTGCTCCCCGTCACAAAGACGATCCCCGCAGAGCGCCTAGTGCCCCTAGTGGACATGGGTTACACGGCCTTTGGCGAGAACCGCGTCCAAGAGATCCGGGGAAAGGCCCAGGAACTCGAGGGGTTCCCCATCTCCTGGCAAATGATTGGCAGACTGCAAACCAACAAGGCCGGGCAGGTCGCCCGTGCCTGTGACGTCGTCCAGTCTGTCGACTCGCTCCGCCTTGCCCAGTCCCTGTCTCGAGGCGCCGTGGCGGCAGACCGCCAACTGGAGACCCTGCTCCAGGTCAACACCTCGGGCGAAGAATCCAAAACGGGCTTCACCCCCCAAACGGTGCTACCAGCGCTCGGCGAAATCCTTGAGCTACCGGGCCTGCACGTTGCAGGCCTGATGACGATGGCTCCCCTCACTGACGACCTGGGCGTGGTCCGCACAACCTTTGCGGGCCTACGCGAAACACGCGATCAACTGGCGAAAGAATATGGGGAAGCCGCGCCACTACCGGAACTCTCCATGGGCATGAGCCACGATTTCGAAATCGCAATCGAGGAGGGCGCGACGCTCGTCAGGATCGGCAGCGCCATCTTCGGGCCGCGCGAAGTTCGGTAGTTTCTACCTGGCCGGTGCGCTCTAGCGTCACCTTCGGACCGCGCGAAGTTCGGTGGTCTTCCACGCACTACCCAGCGCTCCGCAGCGCTATCTTCGGGTGGCGAGACGCGCACTGGCAGCCGCAGGCTCCCCCTGTTCTGATCACTACGAGCTCGCTGAGGTCTCCCGCTACACGCTCCCAGCCGCGGTGCGCATGGGGATGCGAACTTCGTTCACGACTTCAGCGACGCCCTCACCAAACTCGAGTGCCCTCACCCAAAGGTGGTCCCGGTAAAGGACGATCTTTAAAGCCGAGGGCGGCTGCCCTGGGATCGGCTCCTCATCCCCATCTTCTGACGGGCCGTACTGAGTCGTCACCGCCCCTGAGTTTACGATCGTGACCGAACCGGCTGGGGAGCCGAACGTTCTTTCCACCGCCCAGTCGTCGGCGCGGACACTCCAGTGGGTGTGGGAAGTGACCAGCAACGTCGGTGGGAAGTCTCCCAACGCCCGCTCGACGCGTTCCCTGTGTCTCCCGAAGTCATTGGCGGTGGAGGGCGTGCGAGTTCCCGTGACCGTGTCCGGCAAAACGTGGTGGGAAAACAGAACCGTGGGGTTCCCTTCATGCCAGTGGTGTTCCAAGCGCTCTTCTAACCAGCCGAGCTGCTCTTCCGACATCTCCATGTAGGGCCCCGACCCCTTGTAACGGTTGTACAGGTAGCCCTCGGAGCCAATCCAGAGGACGGTAAGTGGGCCCACTTTGGTCTCTCCCCAAAGCCGATCCATGCGGGTCTGCTCTAGGAATCGCTGCGCGAACTGGTCCGGCGTCGTCGCCCCGCCGTAGTGGTATTCGTGGTTTCCGACCGTAAACAAAACCAGCTGGTAGTGACCGCGAACTTCTTCGTCGAAACGTCGGGTGAACTCAGACCATTCCTTGAGTTCCCCGCGGTCCACGGCGTCTCCGTTCACCACTAGGGTGTCCGCACCAGGTTCCAACGCCAAAAGTCCCGGCACCACAGCCTGACTCATCCGATCTAGGGACCCCTGAACGTCGCTGAACACGTCGATCACAGCCAGCGGCATCTGGTCAGTCACCTGTTCCACAGAACAAAGCTACCCGTGTCGCGTTCGGAATGCGCGAGCCTGAACAGGGCTCCTGCCATCGCTCTGGCCGCGAATTGTCCGAAACTAGTCGCACTCCATCTCAAACATGCGCTCCCCCACCGGGATCATTAGCAACACCACCGGATCCTCACCCTCTGTGCCAGAGTCGTGACCTTTTCGCCCTTGCTCGTCAGCGAGCGCCCCTACGTCGTCGCCCAGGTAAAGGTCGCCAGGCCCCATCACGGTCCGCACCCCGTCCTGGGTCTCCACCCACCATCTTCCCGAAAGAGGGACGACCAGTTGCCGCGTTGGATTCGGGTGCCAGCCTCCCTCCCAGTCAGCAGTCACGACCCAGATCGCTCCAGACTCAGGGTCCACGCGTGCACCGGTTGACCAGAGAGCAGGGCTTGTGGGAATCGTGTCTTACATCGAGAACCCACCGACCTTGCAGTGCCGGGTCACCGTGTGCCCATTTTCGTCCAGAGCCACTCGTGTTAGTTCAGCGGAGGGCTGTTCTGGCTTCTGTTTCATTGTTCTGCTCCATTCAAATCTCTACGGACTCGCTGCTCTCTTGCGAGCCCGACTCCCCGTCACCGAAGGTCGTTCACCACGACCAGCTTCCCCACCGCGGCCCCTGATTCCATCCGTTCGTGGGCGTCTTGGATGTGGTCCAGGTCGTACACCCTGTCAATCGGGACGGAAGCTCCGCCCGCCGCTACCTGATCCAGGAACTCCTGGAGCACCGAGGCGGGCAGGTCCGCAGCTTCACCCCCGTAGGCGGTGAGTCGTACTCCTGTCGGGATGTATTCAAGTGGGTAAAAGTCTTCGACAATCCACTTCCCTGAAAGCATCCCTGAGAAACAAACGACCCCGTGAACGGCGGTCGCCTGCAGCGTGTCGGGCAGTGTCGGCGTTCCAATCAGTTCCAGGGCGCAGTCGACCCCCTCTGGATAGAGCGCGCGCACCTGCTCCGCAACCTCACCGTTGTCCAGTAGGACGTGGTGAACTCCGATCCTCTCCAGGGCAGGTCGCTTGGCCCGGTTGCGCGTCGTCGACAACACCGTCAGCCCCATTTGCTTAGCTAACACAGCCGTGGTCATCCCGAGCGAGGACGTACCGCCCTAATCAGGAGCGTCTGGCCGCGTTTCGCGTCAAGTCCGGTGGTGAGCGAGCCGTAGGCCGTCTGCAGAGTTTCTGGGATCGCGCCCAGAGTGGCCCAGTCGAGTTCCGAGGAAAAGGGGATCACCTGGCCGACCGGCACCGAGGTGTA
>CAYFRQ010000081.1:0-4895 GCA_964345615.1 uncultured Actinomyces sp.
TCGAGCCACCGTTCTGAGCCAAGTTATCGCCACAGCCGTACAGCTGCGTGATGTTAGCCATCGGGTAGGGGGTGCCCTGCCAGGTGAAGCTGGTAACCGCGAAGTCACCGGGGATCACGGTCTCGTCGAAGAACCCGCCAGCGTCAACGTTCTTGATGTTGACCTTGACGCCGATTTCCTTCAGCTGAGACTGCAGCAGTTCGCCCTCGTTCTTCGAGGTGGAAACGTCAGGCATCATGGCGTACTCGAACTCGAGTGTTTCGCCGTCCTTAGTGCGGTATTCATTCCCGTCTTCCAGGACCCAGCCGAGCTCGTCAAGTTCAGACTGCGCCTTTTCAGGGTCGTAGCCGAAAGCTTCACCGTTGGCCTTGTAGCCGTCTTGGCCAGGCATGAAGAAGTGGTTGTCTAGGACCAGGTCTCCGGGAACCAGGTCGGGGATGCCGGCCAGGTCGGATTCGGTGATGGCGGCACGGTCAACACCGCGCTGGATAGCAACGCGGAGATCCTTGTCCTGCAGCAGACCGGATTCACCGTTCCAGGTGAAGTGGCGCCACTGGAGACCACCAGCGCGGCGAATGTCAGCGTCGGCGCGGGTCTCTGCCTGCAGGTACTGCTGGGCATCGATGATGCCGTCCAGAACGTCGATCTCGCCGTTCGCGAAGCCGGTACCCATGGCGGCCGGATCCATTTCACGGAAGGTCATCGAGTCAAGAAGCGGCTTTTCGCCCCACCAGAGTTCGTTTGGCTCAAGGGTGATGGTCTTCTGAGCATCGTCCAGGTTCGCGACCTTGTAGGGGCCGGCAAGCCAGTCGTTGTTCGGTTCTTTCCAACCGTTGTTGAAGGTCTCAGCATCGCTCACGCCAGCGGCCGGGTAGACCGTGGACAGTGCGGCAGACCAGTCGGGGAAGATCTCGGTGAAAAGGACAACGACGTCAAACTCGCTGTCACCCTGCTCAACGGACTCCCAGTGGTCATAACCGTCGGTCGAAGCGCACTCGAAGGGCGAGACTTCGTCGCCGTCTTCCTTAGCGTTCGCGTCGGTGACAGCACCGCAAGCAGCGCCGGTGGCTGCGTAGTCTTCCCAGGTGATCGGGGTGCCGTCGTTCCAGGCAGCATCCTTGTTCAGGTGAAGGACGACTTCCTGCTTGCCGTTAGAAGCCTCATCGCCTTCCTTGAACTCGTAGCTCTCAACGTAGTTCGGGTTTACCTCGAACGTTGAGTCCGGGTTGTACACCCAGTTCGAGACCGAGGTGTAGCCCCAGATGTTGCTGCCATCAACCGTGTTGCCGGCCGTGTGCATCGGGTTCCAGTAAGTGGGCATGCCGGACATGGCGAAACGAAGCGTGCCGCCTTCTTCCAGATCGTCGCGGTCGTGCGGGTTGATGTCAGCTGCAGGGACGGCATCCGTTGCGCCATCGCCGCCCGAGCCCGAGCTACCGCCGCTCTGTGCGTCCTTCGAACCGGCAGAGCAGCCAGCAAGCGCCAGCGCTCCAACGGCGGCAACTGCGGCCAGGCTGTAAACCTTACGTCGCATTAAAAACCTCCATTTGAGAATTCGATTCCATCGGCTGTGGAAGAGGCACCAGTGTAGCGCCTTTCTCACAATCGACTAAAACAGTAACCCTCACCCGGAGGTTTCCTTCGTCGCACACGTCACACAACGCCCTATCGCGGCCGAAACGTGACCAAAGATGGGCGTTTCCGGTCGAAAACCCCGGAATCCGCGCCAACCCGAGCAGCCTGCCTTCCCTAGAACTCGATGCCCAAAGAAGCCAATGCACTGTGCGCCAGTGAGTCTGGTTGGTCCGAAGGAGCGAACACGTTCACCGGTTCCGGGTAGTGGCAAGCAGTCAGCAAGTCCGTCGCTCCGGGCGCCTTCTCAAGGACAGGGTCAACAGTGTCGCACAGCACCCGCTTCTCCTCGTCCAAAAGCTTGTACAGCGGGCACCTTGTCCTGAACCTACAACCCGATGGTGGGTTTGCGGGTGAGGGGAGGTCGCCGGAAAGCAGAATCCTCTGCCTGGATCGCTCAAGTCCCGGGTCAGGCACCGGGATGGCTGAAAGCAACGCCTGCGTGTACGGGTGCTCGGGCTTAGTGAAGACCTCTTCCACATCCCCGATCTCGACTATCCTGCCCAGGTACATGACTGCCACGCGGTCAGCAATATGCCTAACTACTGAAAGATCGTGTGCCACGAACAGATAGGACAGTCCCAGCTTTGCCTTCAGTTCGTCCAACAGGTTGATCACGCCTGCCTGGATCGAAACGTCAAGGGCTGACACGGGTTCGTCCAACACCAGCAGGCTGGGTTCCAGAGCGAGAGCCCTAGCGATCCCAATCCTTTGACGCTGACCGCCAGAGAAATGACGCGGATAGCGATTCAGGTGAGCCTTCTCAAGACCGACAAGCTCAATCAGCTCATTGACGCGTTCGCGCGCTGCCGCCTTCGAGAACCCGTTGTACTTTAGGGGCTCCGAGATGATGTCGTAGATCGGCATGCGCGGGTCCAACGACGCCATGGGATCCTGGAAAACGACCTGAAGATCTTCCCTGATTTTCTTCCGACCGGCACGGTTCAGCTTGTCGGTGTTCTGGCCAAGAACGACGATGCTCCCCGCCTGTGGCTTCACTAAATCCAGGATCTCAAGCAGTGTGGTCGTCTTGCCGCATCCGGACTCACCGACCAGGCCCATGGTCTCTCCGGCCTTGATCTTGAACGAAATGCCGTCGACGGCGTAGACGGTTCCGACGCGCCTCTTGAAAACAGCACCCTTCATCAGGGGGAAGTGCTTCTTCAAGTCAGTGACCTGGAGAATGTCCTCACGCGTTTCCCTGTCGCGGCGCCCCGACTGCCTGTCGATGTGGCGCGGGATCGGGTAGATGTCCTTGTATGTCCAGTGGTGTTCTTGGATCTCATCGCTTCGGATGCAGGCAACCGTGTGGATTTGCCCGGTGAGTTCCTCCGTTACCTCCGTGGGTTCTTCTTCGACCCGGACCGGCTCATCGATGGGCAACAGTTGCGGCTCCCCATCCAGGCACGCCTCAGTCACCAGCGGGCAGCGGGGCGCGAACGGACACCCGGTCGGCTTCACCAGCATCGACGGGGGGTTGCCCTCAAGGGTCGCCAGTGCCGAGTCCGACTTTTCGTCGGGACGAGGAAGAGCACCCAGCAAACCGATCGTGTAGGGCATCCGGGGACGATAGAAGATGTCATCCACAGTGCCGTGTTCGACAACGCGACCCGCGTACATGACCGCGACCTTGTCAGCTAGCCCTGCCACAACCCCGAGGTCGTGGGTGATCATAATGACCGCCGCGCCCGTCTCTTCTTGCGCGGTCTTCAAGAGCTCCAAGATCTGGGCCTGAATGGTCACGTCAAGGGCAGTCGTGGGTTCGTCCGCGATGATCAGGTCCGGGTCATTCGCGATCGCCATCGCGATCATCACCCGTTGACGCATACCCCCAGAAAATTCGTGTGGGAAGGACTTGAAGCGAACTTCTGGGTTTGGGATTCCAACCAGCGACAGCAGTTCCATGGCGCGCGTGGCAGCCGCGGACTTACTCATCTTCTGGTGAATCTGCAGAGCCTCTACCAGCTGGTCACCGATCGTGTAGACGGGAGTCAGCGCAGAAAGCGGATCTTGGAAAACCATCGACAGGACCTTGCCGCGGATCTGCGACATGTAACCGTCGGAACGCCCCAGGATTTCCGTGCCAAACAACTCGACGGAACCGGACACCCGAGCGTTTTCATCTAGCAGTCCCATGATCGCCATGGAAGTCACGGACTTTCCTGAGCCCGACTCGCCGACAATGCCAAGCACGCCGCCCCTGGGAAGCTCGAAACTGATCCCACGCACCGCGTGGACCAGGCCGTCTTCTGATGGGAAAGTAACGCTCAGGTTGTCTATCTTCAGGACCGGCGCATCGGCCTCAGGGTCCGGAAGTGCGTTTGACGGAAACGAGTTCCTCGTTGTCTTCTTACTCACGCCTTACCTCCCGAGGTCGAAGTCGGGTCAATGGCGTCGCGCAAACCGTCCCCCATGAAGTTGATAAAGATGAGCATCAGGGACAGCACAGTCGCGGGTGCCAAGAATGTCCAAGGGAATGAGGTTGCCATCTTCTGCCCCTCGGACAACAAGACGCCCAGGGAAGTTTCTGGTGGCTGTACCCCGAAACCGAAGTAGGAAAGGAACGTCTCCATCATCACGGCTGAAACGACGGCGAGGGTCCCGTCGATGATCAAGAAGGAGGAAACGTTCGGGATGATGTGCCGCGTGATCGTAGCGAACGAGGGCACCGACATGTACTTCGCAGCCCTCACGTAGTCCAGGGAGATCACGGACAGTGTCATTGAGCGCACGACTCGGGCCGTTAGCATCCAACCGAACGCGGCCAGCAAGAAGATGAACGTGAGCGTCGAGCCCTTTTGTCCACCAAACTTCTGCGTCAGGATCGCGATGAGGAGGAACGAGGGGACAACTAGTAGCAGGTCAATGATCCACAGGATGGCCTTGTCATAGAACTTTCCAAAGAACGCAGCCGAGGCTCCAACCAGGGCGGCCACCGTTGTCTGAATCAATGCGACCGAGACACCGATGATCAAAGACTTGCGGAGACCTTCCACGGTCAATGCGAACATGTCGCGCCCCGTCTGACCGGTTCCGAACCAGTGCAGGGACGAGGGGCCCTTTAGGAAGTTTTGGTTGTCAACCTGCCGGTACTCCCAACCGCCAATGTAGGGCCCGACCAGGGCAAAGATCACGATGAGGGCGAACCCGACCAGGCCGAACACTGCGGTCTTCTGGCGGATGAAACGGCGCCAGATCAACTGTTTGCGGGTTAGGGAGAGGGCGTCGTCTTTACCCGCTTCCTCGTCCGCTAAGAGTTCGTC
>CAYFRQ010000082.1:0-4800 GCA_964345615.1 uncultured Actinomyces sp.
GACGCGTTGGGGATCGCTCGAGCCCCCGAAGCCTCTCTGGGATACCAGGAAGTCGCCGAGGTTCTTGCTGACCCTGAGGGAAGCGGAGCAGAAGCCCAGACATTTTCCTCGAAGCTGTCAAGCCTCCTCAAGGATATCTTTGAGGGCGTGACCTGGGATCTTCGGGCTCTTCGAGACTAGCTGCACTGAATCGACGGGACCTAGGCCGCTACCTGACTTCTTTTGGGCGCCCAAAAATAAGAGGTCTGCTCGTTCACCACATTCCGCAAAAGCCTCTGCACAGAATGCTCACCGACTGCGTGCCTGCCTTCCGCAGGGTCCCAAAGCATGTATTCAGCCACCGCAGCCTCGACCAGGCGCCCAGCGGCAGGTGAGGCTTTCATCCTTGTCAGCCGAACTCCGGGATTGTTGACCCTGAAGTTCTGGACTCCCGATGGCTCCATAAAGAAGAAGAGCTTCGCTATAGCCCCTTCGTTGTACAGATCGAGAGCGGCCTGGCCCAGAACACGGTGGTCACCGTGTTGCACAGATTGGTCGTAGCCGTGGTTGCTAGGGCCGATCAGGCAGACGACTGCGTCAGGCAGAGCTGCGATCTGAGAAAGCAGCATCTGGCGGGCCTCTAGAACGGACATCTTCCCGTCCGCTGCGCGGTTAGGCAGTATCTTGATGTTTCTTTCCGGGACTCCTAGAGCGGCGGCACTCGCAACAAACTCGTTGTCGCGGGCCGCAATGAACTCTTCGTCCGACAGCCCCTGCTTGTGGGGACCCTCGTGAAACGGGCATTCTTTGCCATCACCCAGCGCGTGCTTAGCCCCTGACGCGCCACCATCAGAGCAAAGCGCTAGGTGCGTGTTGTCACGCCGGCCGCGCACCGTCAACTCCGCAATCGGGACGCCTAGGCTGATGACTTCGTCATCTTGGTGGGGGGAAAAGAACAAAAAGCTATGGTCTCTAGCTCCCGCGAAGAACGTCTCGGGGTGAGTACCCCACCGGTTGTCAGGCCTTTTCAACCTGAACTTTCTCCCGAGTTCTCTGCCAAAACTCCAAACGCGGTACTTTAAATCCATTGAGGAAGGGTAACATAGGGCGATTTTTGCCAGGCTGGCCGGACCTGCGTGTGGCGAAAGCCGCGCAAACCACACGTTTGTAGTTTCTGCCTCTCGTGTAGAGGCGCGCTGTTAAGGCTGTTACGGTTGTGAACGGTGTGATCAATCTCGTCGATGAGTTGAAGGTGGAGTTAATGAGCAGGCGGGTAGCAACGATGCCCAAAGCTAGCGCAACAAGACTGGGGGCAATCGCTGCTGCCGCAGCACTTGTCGGTGCCTCCGTGGCGATGGGAGGTGGCACTGCATCAGCGGCGTACGCAGCCGTACCGTCGGATGCCAGCGGCCTTCTCCACGCGAACAGGTCAGAAATCTCTGCACTGTTCTCAGCAGGGGTGCAACCGCAAGTTGAGCAAACCGACGATAGCGAAGTCCAGTTCGTAGACGCAGTCGTCGACGACGACTACGTCGAGGTTGGCGCTGTTGAGGAGAGCATTGGGGACGCGCAACAGGCTGAGGCAGTCTCGGCTGCCCTTGAACCCGACGCACCCGTAGGGGACATCGCCGACGTTGCCCGCATCGACCTCGAGGCTGACACAGCTGTCGTAGGGGTGACGTGGGACCTGGAGGCCACAGACCCCGAAGGCATCTACTGGAGATACCTCAGCGACGGCACTTGGCAGCAATGGAGCTCCGTTGATATCGACACTAATGAGGCAGGGCCGGAGGCCCGACCTGGTACTGAACCGATAGCCATTTCTAACGCTCAGGCAGTGGAAGTCGTTGCCCGCACTAGCGACGGACGGAACGTTCCCGGACTGACACTTCACGTTGTGAGCGCCGAAAAGTTCGGGGATTCAGAGAACGCGTTGCTGGAAACCTACCCGGACGGGGAAGAAGTCCGGGACAACGACGGCGAACCATCTGATGAACAGGTACAAGACGCTGAAGGTGTCGGCAACAAAGACGACGTCCTTCTGGACCAGAGCGGCGCGGCGTCTGCTGAGAACAGCGCGTTCTCACTGGCATCGGAGCCAGAGGCCGCATCAGCGACCGCAGTCGGGACTTCAGCATCGCTGAGCGCCGATGGCACCGTCTACGACACTGGCTACGACGGTCTCAAGATCGGGACTCGAGCAGGGTGGGGCGCTCCAGCCACAAGCACTTGGAAACCGGAAGCAATCACAATCAAGGGTGCCATCGTGCACCACACCGAGGGAAACAACGACTACACGCAGGCACAGGTGCCCCAGCAGATCCGCAACGTCTACCACTATCAGGCAGTCACGCGCGGTTGGGGCGATATCGGCTACAACCTTGTTGTCGATAAATACGGCGGCGTGTGGGAGGGCCGTTATGGAGGCCTAACAAAGGCTGTGAAAGGCGCACAAGCCTACGGAGCGAACTCCGAGACCTTCGGCATCACGATCATGGGAAGCTACCTGAAAGCGGCGCCCCCGACTGTTGCGCGCCAGGCGATGAGCAAAGCCATTGCTTGGAAACTCAACGTGCACGGGATTAAGAGTTCAAGCGCGTTGATCCAAGTTCCAGGCCATTGGAACCTGCAGGCAGGGAACGGGAAGAAGATTTCAGTTCCTACGGTGTCGGGACACAGGGACGTTAGCCCGACCGACTGCCCCGGGGACCCCTTCTACGCACAGATGGGCACGGTACGAAGCGAGGTCCAGGCCCACCTTGACGCGCTCGGTAAGACGACGCCGAGCGGCGTAGGGTCTCCCTCTACCTTCAGCGCTGGGAACGTTATTTCGGATGCCGCTTTTTACAACGCTGACGCGATGACCGAAGCTGAGATTAAGACGTTTATCGAGACGGCGGGGGCTAGCTGCAAGCCCGGCAGTGGAACCACGTGCCTGAAAGACAGCAAGTTCCCAACGCAGAGCTTGACGACTCTCCGGGGTGGTTGCGAGCCGCTCAGCATGTCGGGGAACCAGGCTCCGTGGACAATCATCCACAGGACAGCTCACGCTTGCGGGATCAACCCGCAAGTTCTGCTGGTGATGTTGCAAAAGGAGCAGTCAGGACTAACCCAACCGGGGTCGGACGCGACTTGGGCGAAGGCCATGGGGTCGGGATGCCCAGACGGCTCGGGGTGCGACCCCGCGCAGGGCGGTTTCATGAAGCAGGTGTACTACGGCGCCGACAAACTGGTGTCGTACCAGCTCAAGTCCCAGGCTGGACACGTCGATGCCTTCAAAGCGGGGAAGGCTGTAACTATCCTGCACAACCCGGACACCTCCTGTGGTTCCGAGTCCGTTAAGTTCAGCAACGTGGCCACGGCCTCCCTTTACGAGTACACCCCTTACATTGGGAACTCGAGCAAGGCCGGTTGTAGTGCGACAGGTCAGAAGAATTTCTGGTCGATCATGCAGAAGTACTTCGATGGGGGCGCAACGGGGTCGGCCTCGTCGGCGGCAGTCGTCTCGAAGCTGGACGGAACCCCCATTAGTGGTTCGGACCGCTACGACACCAACTACCAGGTGAACAAAGCCAACATGACTGCGGGGAAACCCGTGTTCGTGGTGACCGGCACAGACTTCCCGGACGCACTGTCCATTGGGCCCGTGGCAGGAATGTTGAACGGAACCATCGTTCTTGCGAGCCCAAGTGGCATCGACAGTCGGATGTTGGCCCTAGTGAAGAGCCGCGCCCCGTCCGCCGTTTACGTCGTAGGCGGGACAGGGGTTGTCCCCCGTGTGGTAGTCCAGCAGATAGAGAGCGCGACGGGGAAGACGGCCAAGCGCATCAGCGGCAAGGACCGCTATGAGACTTCTGCTGCTGTCTTCGATGTGTTCTTCAAGGACCGCAGTTTTGGTGCCCCCTTCATTGCGTCGGGAGCAGATTACCCGGATGCCCTGGCTGCGGCTGCCGCGGGAGGAGCTCTGAAACGGCCTGTCGTCCTGGTGCCCGGAACGTCAAAGAGCGGAAGCCTTCCCTCGAGCGTCGCGAAGACAATCAAGGCCAAGGGCGTGAAATCCGTAGTCCTGGTCGGAGGGACCGGGGCCATCAGCTCAACTGTGGCAAGCAACGTCAAAGCGCAGGGCTTCAGTGTCGAGCGAGCCTCGGGATCTAACCGGTATCAGACGAACATAGAGGTGAACGACTACGTATCGAAGCAAGAGCCGGGCACGGCAGTCGAGGGACTCTGGGTGGCGTCAGGGCAAGGTTTTGCCGACGCGCTTTCCGCGACCGCCGTGGCAGGGTCCGCGTCACAACGGCTGGTGCTCTCTAACGGCAACTGTCTCCCATCACCGAGCGTGTCATCCTGGGTGAACGGGACAGGCTCGAAGATTACGAAGATTTCGCTGGTTGGCGGGAAGGGCGTGCTTGGCGGGGTCTACGAATCGGTCCGAGAATGCCGGTAGATTCCTAACTCATTATCGGGACTGCGGAGTGCTGTGGGGCGACTTTAGATTTGATATCGCTGCCGACCCTTCACTCGCGCTACGCGAGTGAG
The DNA here is from genome assembly GCA_964345615.1 of uncultured Actinomyces sp. Lineage (GTDB taxonomy): Bacteria > Actinomycetota > Actinomycetes > Actinomycetales > Actinomycetaceae > Scrofimicrobium. The sequence goes on from CAYFRQ010000082.1 coordinate 4,519, forward strand.
CTGTCACCCGCGCTCTTCATCAGTTCGAGTAGCCTCGGAGCGTGAACTTGGAGAGAAGAGTCGGATAGTGGGAGTCTTTGGACGGCTACGGCAAACAGCGGGGGAGTGGATCCTGCCGCTGCTTCCCAGGGGTGTCAGGGAGCGAATCGTCGGTCCTCTCTTTTCATGGAACCACTGGGACTTGCGTCCAGTAGCGCGGTTGCGCTCAGGGGAGACTCGGCTGCTGATCGCTCCAGCCAACTCTGCTTCGCAGGCGGTCCTTTGGGCTCGCGCTGCCGAGAC
>CAYFRQ010000083.1:0-3532 GCA_964345615.1 uncultured Actinomyces sp.
TCTTCCTGGATCTGGTTGATCATCTTGCCCTTCGGGCCAATGACCTCACCAATCTTGTCGACAGGCACGTGAACCGTGAGGATCCGCGGAGCGTAAAGGCTCATGTCATCCGGTCCGGCGATGGCTTCTTCCATCACGTCCAGGATGAACACGCGCGCGTCGTGAGCTTGCCCAAGCGCACCCTTCAGGACGTCGGAATCCAGGCCATCAAGCTTGGTGTCGAGCTGCAGGGCCGTGATGAAGTCACGAGTCCCGGCAACCTTGAAGTCCATGTCGCCGAAGCCGTCTTCCATGCCCAGGATGTCGGTCAGGGTGACAAAGCGCTGGGCTCCGTCAACCTCGCCGCTCATCAGGCCCATGGCAATCCCAGCAACAGGGGCGCGAAGCGGCACACCCGCAGCCATCAGTGACAGCGTGGAAGCGCAAACCGAGCCCATGGAGGTCGAGCCGTTCGAGCCCAGGGCCTCGGACACCTGACGAATCGCGTAGGGGAACTCTTCACGCGAGGGTAGAACCGCACGGAGCGCACGCTCAGCCAAGTCGCCGTGACCGATCTCGCGGCGCTTCGGCGAACCAACGCGTCCCGTCTCACCGGTCGAGTAGGGCGGGAAGTTGTACTGGTGCATGTAACGCTTGTGCGTAACGGGGCTCAGGTTGTCCAGCTGTTGCTCCATGCGGAGCATGCCCAGGGTGGTGACACCCATGATCTGGGTTTCGCCACGCTGGAACAGGGCAGAGCCGTGAACGCGGGGCAGAATGTCAACCTCGGCGGAAAGCGAGCGGATGTCGGTCGGTGTACGACCGTCAACGCGGACGCCATCACGCAGGGTGCGCTGGCGGATCGATTCTTTCTCAAGGTCGCGGAAAGCAGCCTTGTAAGCCTTTTCGGCCTCCGGGTCGTCTTCAGAGAGCTCGGCAACAACCGAATCCTTCAGAGCGTCAACCGCATCCATGCGTGCCAGCTTGCCGTCAGTCTTCAGTGCTTCGCTCAGGCGATCGCCGACCAGGGCAGCAAGCTTGTCGTACTGCTCAGTCGTGTAGTCGAAGAACAGCGGGAACTCAGCGGCTGGCTTGCCAATCTGATCCGAAACTTCAATCTGGGCCAAGCACAGGGCACGCAGGAACGGCTTCGCAGCTTCGATGCCACCGGCAACGACCTCTTCGGTCGGCTTTGTGGCACCGGACTGGATCAGCTCCCACTGGTTGTCGCCTCCACCGGCCTCAACCATCATGATCGCGACGTCTTCAGTGCCAGCTTCGTCCTTCACGATCCGCCCGGCAACGACCATGTTGAACACGGAGCGTTCCATTTCGGAGTAGCGAGGGAAAGCGACCCACTGACCATCAATCAGGGCCAGGCGAACGCCGGCGACAGGACCCGTGAACGGGAGACCGGCAATCTGTGTGGACATGGAGGCAGCGTTGATCGCGAGCACGTCGTACGGGTCGTCAGGGTTGACGGCCAAAACGGTCTCGATCACCTGGACTTCGTTGCGGAGTCCCTTCACAAAGCCGGGGCGTAGCGGGCGGTCAATCAGGCGGCAAGCCAGGATGGCTTCCGTGCCCGGGCGGCCTTCGCGGCGGAAGAAAGACCCGGGGATCTTCCCAACCGCGTACTGGCGTTCCTCAACGTCCACCGTCAGTGGGAAGAAGTCGAAGTGGTCCTTCGGGTGCTTGCCAACGGCAGTGGTCGACAAAACAACCGTGTCATCGTCCAGCGTGGCAACTGCGGCGCCGGCAGCTTGCAGTGCCAGGCGTCCGGTTTCAAAAGTGATTCGGCGCGTGCCGAACTTGCCGTTATCAATAACGGCTTCAGCGGTCACGACCCCAACAGGGCCGTGCTCAGCGAGGATGTCTTCCGACATGTATTTCTCCTATTTCTTGGGCTAAGGAAGAAACGGCGTCGGCCCTCGATCGAAGCCCACGGAGCAGGACGGTTGAGAACCTGTTCCGGGAGCCACTGTCGATGGCCGCGGCGCTGCAACCCCTTCAACCCCTTGTTTATTCAGTTTGCTAATGCGGTCACCCGCACAAAAGCGGCCCGGCTCCGCGGTGGAGACGGGCCGGTGGGCTACTTACGCAGGCCCAGTTTCGCAATCAGGTTGCGGTAGCGCTCAACATCAATGTCGCTCAGGTAGTCAAGCAGGTGACGCCTGTGACCGACCAGGAGCAGCAGTCCGCGCCTGGAGTTGTGGTCGTGCGGGTGTGCCTTCGAGTGTTCGGTCAGCTCCTTGATCCGCTCGGTGAGCAGAGCAATCTGGACCTCAGGAGAGCCAGTATCACCCGGGTGGGTGGCGTACTCTTCGATGATCTTCTGCTTTTCTTCTGTGCTCAAAGCCATGGCTCTTCCTTCTTCTCTAGTTGCGCGGAGCGCCGGGGCATTTCCACCCGGGCAGACTCACCGCGGCCGACGTACGGCGTCTAGAAGGCTATCATCGCGATCCCGCTAGGCGGCGTGCCAAGAGGCAATACGCACTCCCCAAAGCCGTGAGATGCGGCACCTCACCCCAGTGCGGGAACGCGGGTTGCGGGCCTGGCCCCCAGCGCGGCAGCGCTTGAGCGCAGGTCTTCGTCCATCTGTTCAAGCAGCGCGTCCACCCCGTCGAACCGCATCATGGGCCGGAGCCGCTTCTCAAACACAACAGCAACCTGGCTCCCGTACAGATCCAGGTCATTCCGGCCCATCACATGTGCCTCGACCGTGCGTTTTGCCCCGTCAAACTGCGGATTTGTCCCAACCGAAATCGCGGCAGGCAAGAACTCTTGCGCCTGGTCGTGTCCCGGAACATCCCGCACCAACCAACCGGCGTACACCCCATCGGCCGGAGCGAGCACGCCCTGGCCGGCATCTAGGTTCGCCGTCGGGAAACCCAGCGTCCGCCCGCGCTTCTGCCCGTGTTCAACCGTTCCCACCAGCCGGTACGGATGCCCCAGCACCTCTGCGGCCTGGTCAACCTTGCCTTCAGCAAGCAGCTTTCGAACCCAGGACGAGGACCAGCGCCGCCCCGAAGCGTGCCGAACGTCCATCACCATCGTCACGGTGAACCCGAGTTCTTCCCCCAGTTCACGCAGAGTCTGAATGTCACCAGTGTTCCCCGCACCGAAACGGAAGTCCTCCCCCACCACCACCTCTTCGGCGCCTAGGCCGTCCGCCAGGTAACGCTCCGCAAACTGCCGCGCGGACAGTGAGTAGAGCGCCTCACAGTACTCGGCGACAAAAACGGCGTCCAAACCCGTCCGCTCAAGGGCCTCCAACCGCGACTCCAGCGACATGATCAGCGGTGTCGGGTTTCCGGGATCGTGAATAGAACGAGGATGAGGGTCGAAAGTCAGCGCAACCGATTCCACTCCCCTTGACTCGGCGCTACGAACGCAGGTTTCCACAACGCGCAGGTGTCCGCGGTGAACCCCGTCGAAGTTACCGATGGTCACGACCCTCCGGGGCCCCTTAGGAACCTCTGAGAGGTCTGTCCAGATTTGCAAGCCTATTTTCCTTCTAATCTCATCTAGGTTTCAGTGCCCGCCGGGGTAG
>CAYFRQ010000083.1:3632-4772 GCA_964345615.1 uncultured Actinomyces sp.
GTTTCAGTGCCCGCCGGGGTAGAGGTGAAGCACCGGCGCTAACCTACCGTCTTCCGCGCGAACCAGCCCGAAGGGCTCCAGCGGAGCAGCCTTCGTCGCCAGGGCGTAAACCTGCCCGGGAGGCTTCCCCTCCAAGCCTGCAACCTGGTGCGGGTCCGCGAGTGCCCCTGCCAGCGTCAAAGGCTTGCCATGAGCGAACCCGCCCGCGGCGCGCTCTGAAACAAGGAGGGTTGGGAACTGCTCATGCACCGCCTCCCCCAGGGGTGTCAGCACGTTTTCGCCCTGCGCGACGCGTCCTTCTAGCTGATCCAAGGTGAGCGCGTCACCTAGGGTCCAGCCGCCAACCCGGGTGCGCCGCAAACCTGTCAGGTGAGCCGCTGTCCCAAGGGAGGCCCCTAGATCTCTCGCGAGCGCGCGGACATAGGTGCCGGTTGAGCAGTCAACTTCTACGTCTAAATCCAAGACGCGGACCCCCTCAGATTCACCGGCACGTGGCGAGGCGACAAGCTCAAACTTGCTAACGGTGACCGGGCGGGGCTTTAGGTGAACGTCTTCACCGGCCCGCACGCGAGCATAGGCACGCTTCCCATCGACCTTGATCGCACTGACGGCCGATGGCACCTGGGTGATGCTGCCGGTCAACGCTGCCATCGCCTCTTTTAGAAGCGATGTGTCAGTGGCCTTCACCCCCGGGTTTAGGTCAGTGCCCGGGGACTCGGTAACTTCCCCTTCAGCATCCTCAGTATTCGTACCGACACCCAGGCGGATGGTCGCAAGGTAGGTTTTGCTATCGCCCGCAACGTAACCCAAGAGCTTCGTGGCGCGCCCTACCCCGATGACTAAAACACCGGTCGCCATGGGATCCAGGGTCCCTGCGTGCCCCACCTTGCGTGTTTCCAGGATGCGACGCACCCTGGCCACCACCTGGTGGCTGGTAAGCCCAGCGGGTTTGTCAATGACAAGCAAACCGACCGGCTGGACCGACTCAAAAGCCAAGACTCGGCTAGACCTGCGGCGTTCCGCCGGGAGGCGTGAGCTCGTAGTCCGTCTCAAGCTGGAGCTTAGGATCTTCAAGGTTTTCTTCAACCTTGTCGACGTCCTTCAGCTCTTTGGAGTTCTTGTCCCAGTCACTCCAAGCCT
>CAYFRQ010000084.1:0-4765 GCA_964345615.1 uncultured Actinomyces sp.
ACCTGGTTTTCTGCGTCTTGTGGCTAGGCGCGTGGTTGGGGTGTCTTGCACGTGCTTGGGCGGCGTGTGCCAGTCTGGTTGTGAGTCGTGGTCTGTTGGGGCGTGGGTTCTGTGCGCCCTGATCCGCTCGGGTGTGGGATGAGTGCGCCATTCGTTTGGCCGCGGGTTGTGGCCCGCCAGAGTCCTCTAAAGCATGATTTCCCGGCTACAACCCGCAGCCAAACGACCAGTTTCCCGTCCCGGCGGAGGTAGGGGATGCCGTGGGGTCGAGGTTGCCATGGGGCACAGAAAAGGCCGCCGGGACCAACCCAGCGGCCTAATCTGTTTGAAGAGCTCAGTGTCTCCTTAGGCGGCGACGGCCGAGTGGCGCTTGTTGTAGACGTCGAAGGCGACTGCCAGAAGAAGGACCGCACCCTTGACGATTTGCTGCGTCGAGGTTGTGGCACCCATCAGTTGCATACCGTTGGACAGGACGGCCATGACCAGACCACCGATCAGGGCGCCTGAAACACGTCCAACGCCACCGGTGGTGGAAGCCCCGCCGACGAAACAGGCGGCAATAGCGTCAAGCTCGAACATGTTACCTGCGGAAGGCTGTGCACCGTTCATGCGTGCGGAGTAGAGGATGCCAGCCACTGCGGCCAGGAACCCCATGTTCACGTACACCAGGAAGGACACGGTCTTCACGTTGATGCCCGACAGCGAGGCTGCGGTCTTGTTACCGCCGATGGCGTAAACGTCGCGGCCGAAGACGGTTTGCTGGGCAAAGAATCCATAGAACAGGATGAGGATTGCCAGGATGATCAGCACAATCGGTAGGCCGCGAGCCGTTGACAGTTTGTAGGCAAACGCCATGACGACTGCCGCAATCGCAATCATCTTGATGGCGAAGACCGTGATGCTCTCAACGTCTTGTCCGTACTTCATCTTGTCCGCGCGAGCCTTCCAAGCGAAGTAGATGTAGCCGACGACGCCGATCCCGAAGATGACCAACGTGAAGACGTCGACCCCGTACCCGCCGAACAAACCGTTCAAGAAGCCGTTCGCTATGTCGTAGTACTGCTTGGGGAATGGTGAGAGGGAGACGTTGTCGAGCACCTTGTAGGTGAGGCCACGGAACATCATCATGCCTGCCAGGGTCACGATGAACCCTGGAATACCCACGTACGCAACCCAGAATCCCTGGAAAGCACCTGCGAGTAGACCGACCGCTAGGGCAGCCAGGACGCCTACCCACCAGGGGAGTCCCTGTTTGATGACTAGGACCGCGGATACGGAGCCGGTCAAAGCAACGATCGAGCCGACAGACAAGTCAATCTGCCCAAGAACGATCACGAACAGCATCCCGATTGCGAGCACCAAAATGTAGGAGTACTGCAGGACGATGTTGGTCAGGTTGTTCGCGGACAGGAACGATGGATGCATGAGCGCGAACGCGATCACGATCACAACGAACGCGATGAAGATGCCTGATTGGCGCAGGTTGGAACCAAAGGTCTTCTTTAGAAGATCAGATGTTGCGCTCACGAAACTTTCTCTTTCTTGGGTTCGATTGTCATTAGTCTCATTAGTTCTTCTTGGGATGCGCCCTCCGTGGGCACCTCTCCCGTGATCCGGCCGTAGGCCAGCGTGTAGATGCGATCTGTGATCCCCTGAAGCTCTTCAAGTTCAGACGAGATCACGATGACTGCTTTTCCTTCAGCAACCATGTCGTTGATGAGGGTGTAAATTTCATACTTCGCCCCAACGTCAATGCCGCGTGTGGGTTCGTCAAGGATCAGCACGTCTGCGTCGGTATAAAGCCACTTCGACAAGACGACCTTTTGCTGGTTGCCGCCTGAAAGGGACCCGGAGAGCATCATCACGTTGCTGGCACGGATGTTCATCTTCTTCTTGTAGTCCGTGGCCACAACGAGTTCCTGGTTCTCGTTCACGACGCCGCGCTTAGAGTGTTTCTTGATTCCGGCAATGCCAATGTTGTGCCGGATGTCGTCAATGAGGTTCAGGCCGTAGACCTTTCGGTCCTCAGTCACGTACGCAACCTTATTTTTGATCGATTTACTCACGGTTGAGATATCGATTTCTTTGCCATCTTTGTAGGCCTTCCCGGAGATGTTGCTTCCGTACGACTTGCCGAAGATACTCATGGCGAGTTCGGTGCGCCCCGCCCCCATGAGCCCTGCGATCCCGATTACTTCACCGCGCCTCACTTTGAAGGAAGCGTCTTTCACGATGATGCGGTCTCGCTGCGTGGGGTGGTAGACCGTCCAGTCTTTGACCTCGAACAGGACCTCACCCGGCTTCGACTCCCTCTTTGGATACCGTTGCGATAGCTGACGACCAACCATTAGGCGGATGATGTCGTTCTGCGTGACGTTAGGGTCGTGCATGTCCAGTGTTCCCGCGACTTCGCCGTCGCGGAGGACGGTGGTGCGGTCAGCGATCGCCTCGATCTCGTTAAGTTTGTGCGAGATGATGACTATCGAGACGCCGGAATCCCGTAGGTCGCGAACAAGGTCTAGTAGGACTTCAGAGTCGTTGTCGTTGAGTGCGGCCGTGGGTTCGTCCAGCACCAAGAGGCTGACGTCCTTTGCGAGCACTTTTCCGATTTCGACGATCTGTTGCTTGCCTACGCCTAGCTGCCCGACCGGGGTCATCACGGGCTCGTGAAGCCCGACTTGCGCCAAGATGTCTTTGGCCTGGTGGTTGGTCTCATTCCAGTTGATCGACCCCATCTTAGTGGTCGGTTTCTGAGAGCCCAGGAACAGGTTTTCAGCGATCGAAAGATACGACACCAAGGCGAGCTCTTGGTGAATGATCCCTATACCTGCGTCTTCTGATTCCTTCACGTTGTGGAAGTGGGCTTCTTTGCCGTTGAAGATTATCTCGCCGGAGTAGTCGCCGTAGGGGTAAACCCCCGACAGCACTTTCATCAGGGTCGATTTGCCGGCCCCGTTTTCTCCACAGAGGGCGTGGACTTCTCCGCGTCGGACGTTGAAGTTGACGTCCTTGAGAACCTGCACGCCTGAAAAGCTCTTGCAAATGTCGCGCATTTCCAAGATGTTGTCTGACATTACGCTACCAATCTTGCTGGTTGAAAGTCTTACTGCAGGGGTGGTGGGGCCTGGCCCCACCACCCCGTGTGTCAGTAGGTTCTGGGTCTCGAACTACTTCGAGACGCCGGACTCTACCTCTTCAGCGGTCAGGTAACCCGACTCAATGATTTCCTCTTCGATGTTGTCCTTGTAGATGGTGACAACGTCGAGCAGGTATGAGGGAACGACCTTGATACCGTTGTCGTAATCCTCGGTGTTGTTGGCTTCAGGCGAGCGACCGCAGGCAAGGTCCTGCACAACTTCAACGGAGCGGTCCGCGAGTTTGCGGGTGTCCTTGAAGATGGTCGACTGCTGGATGTCTTCGTTGATCAGCTTGATCGATGCAACTTCTGCATCCTGGCCGGTAACGATCGGGAGGCCTTCAGCGATTGTTGGGCCAAGTCCAACGCCTTGCAGAGCGGTGATAACACCACGGGAGATGCCGTCAAACGGGGACAGAACGCCGGCCAGCTCAGCGCCGTCAGAGTAGGTGGAGGACAGGAGGTCTTCCATGCGCTTCTGCGCTGCTTCTTGTGACCAGCGGAGAGTAGCGACCTGGTCGAAGGCGGTCTGTCCGGACTTGACTACCAGTGTGCCATCGTCAATCTTCGGCTGGATAACGCTCATCGCACCATCGAAGAAGAACCCGGCGTTGTTGTCGTCGGGGGAGCCTGCGAACAGCTCAATGTTCATGGGGCCTTCGGGGGCGTCGGCAGCTGGTTCGCCGTTGATGTCAACCAGGCCAAGGCCGTACAGAAGAGCTGTTCCCTGCGCAACCCCAACCAGGAAGTTGTCGAAGGAGACGTAGAAGTCAACGTTACCGTTGTCACGGATCAAGCGGTCGTAAGAGACGACGGGGATGCCTGCGGCGCCCGCTGCGTCAAGCTGGCTAGAAAGAGCAGTGCCGTCAATGGAGGCCACGACCAGGACGTCTGCGCCGTTCGTGATCATCTGGTCGATCTGCTGTGTTTGAGTAGGGATGTCGTCGTTAGCGAACTGTAGGTCAACGGTGTATCCGGCGGACTCCAGGCCGGCCTTCACGGCTTCGCCGTCCGCGATCCAGCGTTCGGAGGTCTGTGTCGGCATTGCTACGCCAACGATCATGCCTTCGCCGCATTCGCCTTCAGCGACAACGGTGTCTTCGCCAGACTCAGCGGTCGCTCCGTCGTCCTTTGACGCACCGGCGCCTCCTCCGGCGCATCCTGCAAGGACCAGGGCGCTCGCGGCAAGAATGCCGGCACCTCCGGTCCAGAACTTTGTTTTGCCTGCAGAAACCTTCATTCGGTTCTTCTCCTCTTCGAGTTGGGTTTTCCCCGATTTGCTTACCGGAGGTGGCATCCAACCTTTTTGTGTGATAAATGCCAGTCGTGGAGAACATGAAGAATCAGCACCAAGGTGTTCTCTGTCTCAATGTTAGCGCTGACATTCCTTATAAAACCACGTGATGGAGCCTGCCGCGACCTTTTCTGATCACGGAATCGTAACGATTCAGTCTTTAGGTGCCTGACCTGCACGTTTGCAATGTGTTGGGTCGGTCACTGCGGTCGAACGGTGACTTTGCGCATAGGACTCCCGGATAGTTTGCGCAGGTATACGTCGCTAAAGTACTGTTTTGCTGTCGCCCCGATAGCTCAGTCGGCAGAGCGTCTCCATGGTAAGGAGAAGGTCAA
>CAYFRQ010000085.1:0-4704 GCA_964345615.1 uncultured Actinomyces sp.
CTTTGGGGAGCCTCCAAAAGTGGGTAGCCCGGCAGAAGTAGAGGTAACCGTGAGGCCGGTGCTTTGGCTTGAGCTTTGACAGGTAGTGCCCCCGCTGGGGCTCGAACCCAGGACAAACGGATTATGAGTCCGCTGCTCTAACCGACTGAGCTACGGGGGCATACAGACCTATTTTACCGTGACTGGCAGGCCGCTCCAACCGGCGGGCAAGGAGACCCCTGGCACGTCGGTTCGCAAAGGCCCATAATTGGGGTATGGAAATCACCACTTGTCCCTCGTGCAAAAAGAAGAATCGGGTTCCCCTTGCTGCTGGGGTGGCGCCGAAATGCGGAAACTGCAACGCCGCACTGCCCTGGTTGGTGAACGCCACCGACGCAGACTTCGCAGAGGCCTCAGCGACCAAGTTGCCGGTGATCGTGGACCTGTGGGCGCCGTGGTGCGGACCCTGCAGAATGGTCGCCCCCATCCTTGAAAAGGTCTCAAAGAAGTACGCCGGGGCCCTGAAAGTCGTCAAGGTCAACGTTGACCAAAACCCCGCGTTGCAAGCACGATTCCAAGCCCAGAGCATCCCGACCATGTTGCTCCTCAAAGACGGCAAAGTTGCCGCGCGCCAGGTTGGCGCCATGCCGCAACCACAACTAGAGAGCTGGCTGTCGGCCAATGGGGTGAAACCCTTATAAATCCCGGGGACGCCCGGAGAAAGAACCGCGATGTCCACTGTTCATAACCCGGCTGTTGCCGGAATGTTTTACCCCTCGGACCCAGAAGAGCTCGCAGGGCAGGTCGACTCTCTGCTCGCAAACGCTCCGGAGCCGGGTTTCGTTGCCCCTGCGGTGATGGCTCCCCACGCCGGCTACATCTACTCCGGGCAGACGGCGGCCGAGTCCTACCGTGCCCTGGACCCTGCAACTAAAAGGGTTGTGGTCCTGGGGCCCACGCACCAGGTTCCAGTTAGGGGCATGGCACTGGTCGGCGCGGACGTGGTCCGCACCCCGCTCGGCGACGTTCCCGTTGATACTGAGATCACCGAAGCCCTTCAAGGACTGCCGGAAGTGGGAGTGTTTCCCCAAGCACACGCGCAGGAACACTCGATAGAGGTCCACCTGCCGTTCATGCAACGCTACCTGGGTGGGCCGTTCACCGTGGTTCCCATCGCGGTGGGGCATGCGGGTGCAATGCCGGTCGCGAAGGTCATTGAGACCGCGCTGAGTTTCCCGGACACCTCGGTCATCATCTCCTCGGACCTTTCCCACTACCTCCCCTACCAGATCGCAAAACTTGCGGATGCGGAAACCCTGGGACAGGTGCTGGACGGGGAACCCCCGCTTGAAGGCGGGCAGGCGTGCGGCATGTTCCCCGTGAACGGCATGATGGCCTACGCGAACCAGACTGGGATGACCCCGGTCCTACTGTCCGCCGTGAACTCAGGCGACACTGCGGGAAGCAAAGACCGCGTTGTCGGGTACGCGGCGCTCGCGTGGAAAGGGCCGGAAAACAGGAACCTGCCTGCCCTGGCAAAACATGCAATCGCAGAGGCCCTATTTCCTGAAGGCGAGATGCTCGCCGAGCCGGCCGTATCTGAAGAGACACTTGCTCAGTTGGGTCGGCCGGGGGCGTGCTTCGTGACCCTGAAGATCGACGGCGAGCTCCGTGGTTGCATCGGGAGCCTGCAGGCCCACCGGGACCTTGGTGAAGACTTGGCCGAAAACGCAAAGGCCGCAGCTTTTGGGGACCCCAGGTTTGGGCCGCTCACCCCGGATGAGTTCGACCAGGTGAGCGTTGAGGTCTCTGTGCTGTCAGAGCCCTCCCCTCTGTCTGAAGGACCCGTGACTGAGGAAGAGGTGCTGGCTGCACTTGATCCAGGCCGCGACGGCGTGATCCTGTCCTGGGGGCCTCGTCGCGCCACCTTCCTCCCGCAGGTCTGGGAGCAGTTGCCGGACGGACGCGACTTCCTGGCGGCACTCAAGAGGAAAGCCGGTCTTCCCCCGAACTACTGGGATCCCCAGATGCGCATCCAGACCTACCAGGTGAGTTCTTCTGAGTTGCCGGCAGGCGAACAGGCGTGAGCACGCCACACGTGGCTAACTGGTGGACTTCGCTGCCAGACGGACGAGTCCGCTGCGAAGTCTGCCCCAGGTTCTGCACGCTACGGGACGGGCAACGGGGCTTCTGTTTTGTTCGCAAGAATCAGGGCGGCCAGCTGATCCTAGACACGTACGGGCGCTCTTCCGGTTTCGCGGTTGACCCGGTTGAAAAGAAACCCCTCAACCACTTCCTGCCAGGCTCAGCCGTCCTTTCCTTCGGGACGGCCGGCTGCAACCTGGGGTGCAAGTTCTGCCAAAACTGGACCATGTCCACCTCCCGCGAGTTCGATGACCTTGCGGTTGAGGCGAGCCCAAAGCAGATTGCAAGGGCCGCCAGGCAAACGGGGTCTGAGTCGGTTGCGTTCACCTACAACGACCCGGTGATCTTCGCGGAGTACGCAATCGACACGGCAAACGCGTGTCGGGAGGCAGGGATCCACCCAATCGCGGTCAGCGCAGGCTACATCTGTGACGAGCCCGGCCGCGCGCTCTACGGAGCCATGGACGCCGCAAACATTGACCTGAAAGGGTTCACGGACCGCTTCTACCGGAAGGTGACAGGTGGACGCCTTGAGACGGTGCTTGAGACCCTGAAGGACGTCAATGATTCGGACTGCTGGCTGGAGATCACGACCCTGTTGATTCCCGGGGAGAACGACGACCCCGGCGAGCTTCGGGAAATGTCCCAGTGGATCGTGGAAAACCTGGGGCCGGACGTCCCCCACCACTTCAGTGCGTTCCACCCAGCTCACAGGATGCTTGACACCCCACCCACCCCACCGGAAACGCTGCAATTGGCGCGGGACATCGCGATGGAACAGGGTGAACACTACGTATACACGGGCAACACGTTCGACCCGAACGGCCAATCCACCTACTGCCCGACCTGTGGGGAACGGGTGATCTGGCGGGACCGCTACTTCGTGCGGGCGAACCGCCTAGTCATCGACGAAGACGGACGAGGATTCTGTCCGGCGTGCAACACGCTGATCCCCGGCGTTTTCGCGTGAGGACGAAGACGCCCTCAAGAACCACACCAAAGACAGGCGAACAAGACCTCAAAACGATAGGAGACAAAGTGGCGTGCCCCGGCAAGATGGAAGGAAAGGTCGTTTTTCTGACCGGTGGGGGCGGCGGCATTGCGAGGGGCGTTGCGCGCGCGTTTGCTTCCGAGGGCGCCACGCTGGTTCTTTCCGACATTAGGCCCCAGGGAATGGAGAGGACCAAAGCAGAGTTACAGCGCGACTTTGGCACGGAGACCCTCACCATGATCGTTGATGGAGGTGACGAGGAACGCGTCAAAGCGGCCGTTGCAGAAACACTAGAGAAGTTCGGCAGGCTGGATGTGCTCATCAACTCCGCGGACGGTGCGGTCAGTGGCGTGCTCCTGGTCGACCATTCCGCGAACGACTTCAAACAGGCGATTGACGCCGGCTTGCTCGCAAGCTTCTACTTCATGAAGTACGCGTACCCCCACCTGCGGGAAACTGCCGGCTCGATCATCAACTTTGCGTCTGGTGCAGGTCTTTCCGGAAACGTCGGTCAAAGCGCCTACGCCGCCACGAAAGAAGGCATCCGCGGACTTTCCCGAGTTGCGGCGAACGAGTGGGCAGCAGAGGGCATCAACGTGAACGTTGTGGCGCCACTGGCAATGACGGAACACCTGGCTCGCTGGGGCGAAGAGAACCCCGAAATGCTCGAAAAGAACATCAAGACTATTCCAATGGGGCGTTTTGGCGACGCAGAAAAAGACGTTGGCCGCGTGTGCGTGTTCCTTGCCAGCGAAGACGCAAAATACATCACAGGGGACACGATCATGATCCAGGGCGGTCTGGGGATGCGCCCCTAGCGCTTTGCGGCGCGCATTTCGGAAAGTCCACCCAAGGGACCAAGTGCGGCTGCGTGGAGCGATCGCACTCCTGGCCGCGAACCCCGACCACCAGGAGCCGTCCCCTTCAAAGGGCGCAACGCTTGGAAAGTTCGCGTCAGCGACGAGCGGATCCTTTACACCGTCCAAGATGACGTCCTGATCGTCGTGGTAGTGGCGTCAGGGCACCGCCGCGATATCTACAGGTGGGACAGCGCGCAACCAGCCGACTGAGGCCCGGACAAGTTGGGCGCCACTCTTCGAAGCTGTTTGGACTTCTCTAGAACCCACAAGCTGACGCTTCAGCAGCGAGTTGTAAGGACAAGAACTAGCACCAGAGCCACTGACCAAGCGACAACCCGCAGCCAAACAGCAGGCCCCACAGCCCGGGAGCAGGCAGCCAAACAGACTGGGACGAGTGCCGGAACGTGTTGTTCAGGTTGGGATTTTGCTTGTGGTTCCAGGGGAAAGTGGGTGGGGCTAGCTGTTTTTGGGCTAATGCGGGGCCTATAGGAAGTTAAGTGCGTCTGGGGTGGTGTTTGACTTTCGCTGCGGCCTGCTGGTTGGCTCCGGCCTGCTAGTTGGCCTCGGCCTGCTAGTTGGCTCCGGTAGCCCGAACAAAGTCTCCGAAGGCCCAGGAACCCTCCCACGCAATCTTTCCCCACCCCAAGCAGGCTCTCAGCGTGTGAGTGCCCTCGGATCAAGACCGGGGTCTGCTAGCCCCGCTAGGGAAGCCCTCCCAGCCATGACCAC
>CAYFRQ010000086.1:0-4578 GCA_964345615.1 uncultured Actinomyces sp.
CTTCTTGATGGCTTCTTCCTTGTCCGAGCCCTTCTTCCAAGCGACCACGTTCACGTAGGGGTTGTCGCTCGACTCTTCCAGGGCAATGGCATCGGCAGGTGTTAGGCCGCCCTCCTGAGCGAAGTTACCGTTGATCACGGCATAATCCAGATCCTCCAGGTTCCGAACAAGGGCTGGGCCTTCAACCTCAACAAGCTCGGTGCCGTTTAGGGGAGTTACCGTTGCAGCGTTAATTTCACCGGACTCTGGTAGCTCCACGAAACCGAGTTCAGCGAGCATGGTTAGGGCACGCGACTGGTTGGTTGGATCGTTGATGATGCCGATTGTTGCGTCCTCCACCTTTTCACCCGCGGCAGCGTACTTTTCGGAGAACAGCCCCAGGGGCTCTAGGTGCGTCCCTTCGCCGTGGACGAAGTCCCAGTTATTTGCCTCCATGGATTCTTCTAGGTAGGGGATGTGTTGGAACCAGTTCGCGTCGATGTCACCAGCTTCGAGCGCCTTGTTCGGTTCGACGTAGTCGGTGTACTCGACGATCTCGATGTTGAGGCCAGCATCTTCCGCAAGGTTTTCCTGCACGTAGGTGAGGATCTTGCCGTGGGGGCTTGGGCTGACGCCAACTTTGATTGTGTCGCCGTCAGCGGATGAGCTGGACGAACATCCGGCGACAGCCAGGACGGCCACTGTGGCCGCGGTTGCGATTTTGCGTGCTACACGCATGTCTGCTCCTGTGTCTTGGGCGCCACGTGGGCGCAGATTTGTAGTTTCTGGACTGGTAGTGACTTCTTGCGGCCAAAACCGATGGGTTGCCGACTGGTGATGCCTTAGCGGTGGTTCACCAGCCGGCTGATCATGTCGCCCATCATCTGAGCCGCCTGCACAATGACAATAATGGCAACGACGGTGACGACCATGACGTCGTCCATCCACTGCTGGTAGCCGTAGTTCAAGGCGAGGGCCCCAAGGCCCCCACCGCCCACTGCACCAGCCATCGCCGAGTAGCCAATCAGGGTGATGAAAAGAAGGGTGATCGATTGGATAAGTCCGGGGAGGGACTCGCGCACTTGGACACCCCACTCGATTTGGGTGTTAGAAGCTCCCATCATTTGGGCAGCTTCAATCTTGCCAGGGTCGATTGCACTGACGTTTGTTTCGACTAGGCGCGCGAAAAAAGGCACAGCGCCAACCACAAGAGGAACAATCATGGCTTGCCAGCCGATTGCTTTTCCAGCGATGAATCGAGTGAAGGGGATTAGGGCGATGATCAGGATCATGAAGGGGAATGAACGCACAACGTTTACCACTGCACCCACCACTTGGTTGAGCGTGCGGCGCGGCTTCAGGCCGCCCGCAGCGCTTGAGGCAAGCAGCAGACCCAAGGGCAAACCGAGCGCTACGGTGATCAGGGTCGAGACCCCAACCATTCCCAGCGTCTCCCAGACAGCTGGCCAGAACTTCTTAATGAGCACCGGGTTATTCAGCCACTGCTGGCCCTCTTCTGAGGCGGCCGGCAGGAGAGCTCCGCTCAGCGCCCAAAGGGCCCCGCTTACTGTTCCCACGAGCGCACCTCAACTCCCGACTTGGTGAGCTGTCCGGCGATTGCCCTTGCATGGTATTCGGGGACGCTGATAGCGAGCCTTCCAACCTGTTGCTTACCGATGGATTCGAAGCGCCCGGCAGCAACGTCCCCACCCAGAGAAGCGATCATGTTCAGCACGCTAGCACCGGTCGGAATGCCGGGAGTAGAGGTGAAGCTGACGTCTAGGAGGGCCTGGTTTTCTCCCAGCTCAACGCCGTCAATGTTCGGGCGTGGCACCAGTTCTTCGGCCAGCTTTGAGTCGACTTTGGACAGGACTTGCTCAAGGCTTCCGCTCTGAACCACCTTGCCGTGCTCAAGTAACGTCACCGAATCGCAGATGTCGCGCACCACCCCCATCTCGTGAGTGATGATAACCACCGTGACTCCCCGCTTATCACGCAACTCCTGTAGCAAGGTCATGATCTGCCGGGTGGATCCCGCATCTAAAGCGGAAGTGGGCTCGTCGCAAAGTAGAACCGGCGGGTTCGTCGCCATGCCCCGGGCGATGCCTATCCGTTGCTGCTGGCCGCCGGAGAGCTGGGCGGGGTAAGAGGATCCGCGACCCGCAAGTCCCACCACTTCCAGGAGCTCGTCAACCCGCGCGTCAGCGTTGCTCCCGTCCCCTGCAAGCTGAATGGGATAGGCAATGTTCGCTGCTGCTGTGCGGGAGTCCAACAAGTTCGGCTTTTGGAAGACCATCCCGATGTTGCGTCTGGCGTCGCGTAGTTTCGTGCCGCCAAGGGCGGTCATGTCGACGCCATTTACCGTGATCGTTCCCGAGGTGGGGCGTTCCAAGGCTGTTAGGCAGCGGACCAGGGTCGACTTGCCCGCGCCGGATTGACCAACGATCCCGTGGATTGCGCCGGGTTCAACGTGCAGGGTTACGTCGTCCAGGGCGGTGACAGCGCCGGACGGCAGTGGGTAAACCTTGCGGACATCGGCTAATTCGATCAATGGGACCTCTCGGTGGCTAGCTACTCCAGCCTTATCCCGGCAAGTCTAGCGAAACCGAGGACCGCCCTTCCGCATGCGTAGCCTGCGTGGCCAAAGCCAAGTGATCTCCCCCCCAGAAGCCACGTAAGATTCACGTGTGGGAGCTGGCAGGTTTGCCCCGTCACCGACGGGGGATCTTCATTTGGGGAACCTCCGTACTGCGCTACTTGCCTGGGTGTGGGCGCGGTCCACAGGGCGTGACTTCTACCTACGTTTGGAAGACTTAGACACTGGGAGGGTCCGCGATCCCTCCAGTCAAATAGCGGACCTCCGTGCGATCGGCCTTGAGTGGGACGGGCCTATTGTCGTCCAAAGCGATCGAAAAGACCTGTACGAAAAGGCGTTGCAGAAGCTCGACGCGCGTGGCGAAGTCTTCGAGTGCTTCTGTTCGCGTCGCGACGTGAGGGAAGCTGTGGCGGCTGCCCACGCTCCACCCACCTCTTACGCTGGCCCCTGCGCGACTCTAAGCGAAACTGAGAAACAAACGAAGCGGGATGAGCTCGCAAAACGTGGCGCCAAACCCGCGAAGAGACTGTTGCCCAAGACTCGAACGTGGACCGTGGATGACCAGCTACACGGACGCTACACCGGCCCCGTTGAGTCAGTGGTTCTACAACGCGGGGACGGCGAGTTTGCCTACAACCTCGCTGTTGTCGTCGACGACATTGACATGGGGGTGGATCAGGTGGTGCGCGGTGATGACCTCCTGGCCTCATCCCCCACCCAGGCCTACATCTGTGACGCTCTTGGGGGCTTCGCACCCACATACGTGCACGTACCACTGGTCCTTGGCCCGGGTGGGGAGCGACTCGCCAAGAGGGACGGGGCCGTAACCCTGGCTCAACTGGAGGCGTTGGGCATGGGCGTAGACCGTGTAGTTGCTGAGCTAATTGCGTCAACAGGCGTAGCGGAGGCACAAACTACATTAGAGTTCCTACAGAGCTTCGAACCTGAGACGGTTCTAACGGACGCATGCACTTATTCTGCCCCGCTCCGTTTATTGCCTGTTAACTGGAAAGGTTTTTAACGCCTGCGTAGACTCCAGACCTAACCGTGGCTACGGTCGTCAAGGAAATCCGAGAGGCGACAGGCGGGTTTGCCAGGCAACCGAAAGAGCCGCGCCGATTCTTTCGGTGCGGATCCCAAGACTGTGGAAAAGCGCCTGGCGTTAGAGCTAAAGACTCGGTTGTGCAGATAGACTGACTAATGGATGGGATGTGAGATGGGCAGGCCAAAAACGTATGATGAGGCGCTGCGGAATCGTCTCCTAGACGAAGCAGGAATCATGCTTTCGAGCGAAGGATACTCGTCTGTATCCCTACGCACCTTGACGAACCAAGCAGAAACCTCCACCAACGCGGTGTACACGCTCTTCGGGTCAAAAGAGGCCCTGATGGCTGAAGTCATACTGCGCAACCTCGAAGAGGCCCTGGTGCCAATCAATGCCGCTGCGGAGCAAGAAAGCCCAGAGAAAGCACTGGTGGACGTTGCACACGGCCTCCGCTCGTTTGCGCTCACCCAGCCGAACGTATTCCAGGGTGCCTTTGACGCGATGGCAGAAGCCCGGAGTTCCACCAGCCTTACTGACCGGTTCAACCCGGCGGTGAAGGAAATTGACAAGCAGATGCTGGCTCCGATCAGGCTGGTCTGTGAGCGCATCGCTGATGCGTCGGACAAACCAGACATGAACCCTGCTCGAATGTCGATGATCCTTTGGGCGGCGCTCCACGGCTACCTCGTTTTAGAGATCGCTGGGTTGCTTCCCGAAGACGGGGGTAGCACCGAAGAAGTGTTTGACGAGCTATTGGTTGCGCTCACCAGGGGCTGGATTGCCGGGAACCTGGGCGACCTGGTGAACGTCGTCTAGAGCTTTAGACCCAAAAAAGAGCCCTAACTCTAGAACTTCTAGCTTTAAAAGCAGAGTCCCCGCCGGTGGATCGCACCGAGGGGGACTGCCGCGCGCCTGGAGGGACTCGAACCCCCAACCTTCTGATCCGTAGTCAGATGCT
>CAYFRQ010000087.1:0-4458 GCA_964345615.1 uncultured Actinomyces sp.
GGTTGTAGCTAGTAGACCGCGTTATTTCGGGGGGTTGTCGGCTACAACCCGCAGCCGAAACGGTGCACGGCGCGCGACACAGGACCCGCAGCGACACAGAAAGGCGCCCACCCGAGAAAATCGGGTGGGCGCCTTTCGCTCGATCTAAGAAACTACTTGATCTCGACCGTACCGCCAGCGGCTTCGATGTCAGCCTTGGCCTTCTCAGCTTCGTCCTTCTTGACGCCTTCAAGGATGACCGAGGGAGCCTCGTCAACCTTCGCCTTGGCTTCCTTCAAGCCCAGGCTGGTCAGGGCACGAACAGCCTTGATGACCTTGATCTTTTCCTGGCCGTAGGACTCGAGAACGACGTCGAACTCGGTCTTCTCTTCAACTTCTTCCTCAGCAGCGGGGGCCGCGGCGACGGCAACCGCGGCGGGAGCCGCAGCAGTCACGTCGAACTCTTCTTCAAAAGCCTTCACGAAGTCCGACAGCTCGATCAGAGTCATTTCTTTGAAAACTGCAATCAGTTCTTCATTGGTCATTTTCGCCATGATTTTTCCTCTCAGAAACAAAAACTATTGGATGTCTTGTTGGCTCGCCTACTTAGGCAGCCTCTTGCTTTTCACGTAGCGCGTCAACGACGCGAGCAACCTTCACAGGCAGAGCCTGGAACGCGTATGCGGCCTGAGAGATCTTGCCCTTCATGGCGCCTGCAGCCTTGGCCAGCAGGACCTCGCGGGATTCAAGATCGGCAAGCTTCAGGACAGCTTCTTGGCTCAGAGCCACCCCGTCCATGATGCCGGACTTCAGGACCAGTTCCGGGTTCGCTTTCGCGAATCCCTTCAGGACTTTGGCTGCATCCACGGGTTCGCCACCAACGAATGCGACCGCCGTCGGACCTGCCAGGTCCTCTTCAAGGAAATCAAAGCCTGCATTCTTCGCTGCTAGGCGTGCAAGCGTATTCTTCACGACCTTGTACTGGACGTCGTCGCCAAGCTCACGGCGTAGCTGCTTCATCTGTTCCACGGACAGTCCGCGGTACTCGGTCAGAACGACTGCCCCGGAGTCACGGAACGCCTCACTGAGCTGTTCAATAACTAGTGCTTTGTCCTTTTTCGCCATCTTCCACCTCCGTTCGATTTCGATAACTACTTCGGACACTTAAGCAAAAAACCCGGTACGCAGCTGCGCACCGGGAAAATGGGAGACCCAAAATCTCTATTCGCACCTGCATCGGATACTTCGACCGGGCCTAGGCTCGGTACCGATGGTCTTCGGCCAAGAACCACAGTAACACTGGCGCGGCGTCATGCTGACTCAAAACCTGCGCTACCACGGGTGAAGCTGCCCACAGCTCACTCTTCCAAGACGTTTTACAGATCTTCCGGGATACTTGAAACAGGAGGAATCATGCCGAACGTTAAAACACCCGCTGGTAGCGCAGCCCACGTCGACTACGAGGCCTTTGAGAAGTTGACTCTGGTGCCGCCAAACGCGAGGATCACCAACCTGCAGAAAGAGTATCCCCCGAACTGGTTGCCCGAGGGCGTAACAAAGAAGGATGGCGCGCGTGCACTCGCCGCCGCTAAGGAAGAGCTATTCGATCTTCAGGACGCTTTTTACGCCGACGGATCACGCTCAATGCTGGTTGTCCTGCAGGGGATGGACGCTGCGGGGAAGGACGGCACTATCAAGCACGTTCTAGAAGGCGTTAATCCTCAGGGCATTGACGTTCACTCCTTCAAGGCCCCGACAAGCCTCGACAAGTCGCACGACTTCCTGTGGCGTCACGAGATCGCAACCCCACCCCTGGGGATGATCGGTGTCTTCAACCGGTCCCACTACGAAAATGTGCTTGCAACGCGGGTCCACCCCGATTGGCTGTGGCCTGTAACGGCGGTCCCGACGCCGAAGGACATTTGGGCTCAGAGGTTTGAAGAGATAAACAACTGGGAACGCAGGCTCACCAACCAGGGGACGATCATTGTGAAGCTCTTCCTGAACCTCTCGAAAGAGGAGCAGGGCAGACGTTTCCTCTCACGCGTTGATGTGCCAGAGAAAAACTGGAAAGTCTCGCTAACCGACATGGCTGAGCGTGCCTACTGGGACGACTACTTGGTTGCCTTTACTGACATGCTGAACAACACCTCGCCCGCGAACGCCCCATGGCACGTTCTTCCCGCCGACAACAAGTGGTTCTTGCGGCTCTCAGCAGTTTCGGTTCTCTTGGAAGCCATGCGCCGAGCTGACCCACAGTACCCGAAAGTCAGTGACGCGGACCTCAACCGCCTAGCCAAGATGAAAGCTGATCTGGAAGCAGGAGCTTAGGCAGGACAGCAAAGCCAGGGTGGGTCCCCGTTGGTGGGGACCGACTGGGAAGATCGGTACGAAGAGGGACGAGGGAGACCAGAAATGACCACGCAGATCTGGAACAACGTTCCTTCGAGGTCTCTGGGCATGCGGGCGACGCTCACGGTGGTGACGCCCGAGGGCAGTCTTGGAGCCCCTGCGGCCTGGCCCAGCCTGGCGCCCCCTCCGGTCGACCAGGAACCCGGACTTGCGATCCTGTTGCACGGCCTGACAGGCAACAACGCAGTCTGGGCAGCCAGGGATGATCTAGCTCGGCTCGCAACCGAACACAACCTGGTTTTCGCACTACCCGATGGCGCACGGTCCTTCTGGGTGGACCAGGAGTACGGGCTGAACTACGGACGCTGGGTCGGTGTAGAGCTCCCCCAGATCATGCGGGCGACGCTCCGGGTTTCGCGCGAGAGAAACCGGACCTTCATCGGCGGTTTCTCTATGGGCGGCTACGGCGCTTTCCGTGCACTGTTTGATTACCCGGGGACATTCGGAGGAGCGTTCTCCCTCTCCGGAACTCTGGACGTGGCGGAAGCGGCCTTTCGCGGGCGCCACCCCGATCTGTACCGGAACGGCTTTGGCAGCGCTGACGCTCCCCGTGGCCAAGATGATCTGGTTGCAAGACTTACAGGTGATTCAAACCTGGCCGGAGACCTGAAAGGAGCAAAACTCTTCGGGGTTTGCGGTGACCACGACAGGCTACTGAGGCAAAACCGTAGGTTCGCAGCGGCCGCGGAGGCGGCAGGCCTGGACTACACGTACAAAGAAAGCTCCGGCGCCCACTCCTTCGAGTTCTGGAACCGCTGGCTACCTGAGGCCCTGGACGCAGTCACCGGCTCCTACCACCAGAGAACAGCTCTCTAGCTGGCCCTGACCCCAAAAATGCGCTTTGGCTGCGGGTTGTAGCCAAGAAATGACCCTTAAAGAGTCAAACTCGCGCTACAACCCGCAGCCAAAGCGAAAGAGGGGCGTCGAAAGCCCGTGAGCGAACTCAATCCGTGAACGGCGCCGCTTTCGAGGTCTAGGCCTCTTCCTCTTCTTCAAGCAGGTCGCGGACCTTCGCCGGGTCAATCGGGACGCCCGGACCCATCGTGGTCGACACGTTTGCCTTCAGAATGTAGCGACCCTTCGAGGACGCAGGACGAAGACGGAGCAGCTCTTCCAGGAGCGCCGCGTAGTTCTCTGTCAGCTGTTTCGCAGTGAAGTCGGTGTTGCCAAGGACAACGTGAACGTTCGAGTGCTTGTCAACGCGGAACTCAATACGGCCGCCCTTGATGTCTTTGACAGCCTTCGCAACGTCCATGGTGACCGTGCCGGTCTTAGGGTTCGGCATCAGACCACGGGGACCAAGGATACGACCCAGCCGGCCCACCTTGCCCATCATGTCGGGAGTTGCGACCGCGACGTCGAAGTCGGTGAAACCGTCTGCGACCTCAGCAATCAGCTCATCTCCACCGACAAAGTCGGCTCCGGCCTCTTCAGCTTGCTTCGCCTTATCACCAACGGCGAAGACCAGGACCCTGGCGGTCTTTCCTGTGCCGTTTGGAAGGGAGACGGTTCCGCGAACCATTTGGTCGGCCTTACGGGGGTCAACCCCGAGCCTGAACGCACCCTCAACGGTGCTTGGGAAACTGGTGGTCGTTGTTTCCTTAGCCAGTTTCATTGCTTCTGCCGGGGTGTAGAGCGTGCCGGGAACGATCTTCTCGGCTGCTGCCCGGTACTTCTTAGAGCGCTTTGCCATTCTGCTTTTCTCCTTGCAGTTGTGGTGAACGGGCTGCGCAGCCCTTCCACAGTTCTTAGCTAGATGTTCGGGTGATTAGCCCTTGACCGTGATACCCATGGAGCGGGCGGTGCCAGCGATGATCTTCTTCGCTGCCTCAAGGTCGTTTGCATTCAGGTCCGCCATCTTGGTCTCCGCGATTTCCCCAACCTGAGCGTCAGTCAGCGTGCCGACTTTGTCAGTGTGGGGGACTCCCGAGCCCTTCGCGACGCCTGCAGCCTTCTTAATCATCTGGGATGCCGGCGGCGTTTTCGTGATGAAGTCGAACGAACGGTCTTCGTAAACCGTGATCTCAACGGGGATGATGTTGCCGCGCTGCGATTCGGTCGCAGCGT
>CAYFRQ010000088.1:0-4430 GCA_964345615.1 uncultured Actinomyces sp.
AGCCCTGGACACCCACGAACGGAGAAGCGGTGGAGCCACCGGCCGAAGGAATCTTCGAAACCTTCAGGTTCTCCATACCGGAACCCTTGTAGTCGTCAATAACCCAGGGGCCAGAAACGATGTAGGGGGACTTGCCAGCCTTGAACAGCTCGTTCGCTTCGTCTCCACCAACGGTGGTGGAGTAGATGCCAGCAGCTGCCTGAGCGGAGATCCACTCAGCGAACTTGTCGCCGTTCTCGCCACCCATGCCGACTTCGCTGGTGTACGAACCGGAGTCATCCTGGATGAAGACCGGAGCGTCGAAAGAGGTCTGGAAGGCGTAAGAGGTGTACATGTTGCCGCCGTCGCCAACCTCAAGCAGGATCGGGCGCTCGGCGCCGGTTGCTTCACCCTTTTCGACCAGTTCATCGTAGGTCGAGACCTCGGCGCCATCGGTCATGTCCAGGTTCTCGATGAGAGCCACAGCTTCGGAGCTGTAGGGGAGGCCGTAGAGCTGGCCGTCGTACGTGAACGCGTCGATGGTGACCTTCTCGAAGTCGTCCTTCGCGCTACCAAGGTCGATCGTGTTCACGACGCCCTCGGTCACCAGTCCACCGAGCCAGTCGTGAGCACCAACGGTGATATCCGGGCCCTTACCGCTGGGAACCTGAGCGATGAAGTCGGTGCGGAGGTCATCGAAGTTCTTCTGAACAATTTCGACCTTCGCACCGGTGTCGGCTTCGAAGATTGCAGCTGCTTCTTCAACGGCCGGCTTACGGTTTTCGTCGGTCCAGACGGTGATCGTTGCGCCGTCGCCCTCTACTGTTTCAACGGCGTCGCCGCTCTGCTCTTCAACAACGACTTCTTCCTTGTCGCCGCTGGAGCATCCTGCCAGCGCCAGTGCTGCAGCTGCTACTACAGCACCGACTTTGAACTGCTTTCGCATAAGCGTTATTTCCTTCCATCGAAATCCAACTGCCCTTTCGGGCATGCAGGGAACCGGCCCCTGCTAGTCAGAGTTTTTTGTCGTCGTGGCGATCTGCAGGACCGCCACATCGCCGGGAGCAATCGGTTCGCTCTCGGTCCATGCCCTATTCTGCATGAGATTGCGTCCGGAGACGGGCAGGTATTCCGGATTGTTACCGTGGTTGATGGCAAAAAGGTACTCGATGGGTGCCGATTCCCCTGTTTCTTCTTGGTGCTCCCCACGGCGAGCCACGACTTCCAGCGGGGTATCGCGCCAAGGGGCGCTCACTTTTGCGGACTGGTACACATGGCGTACCAGAGCGGCAAGCGGCTTTGCATCCAGCTGGGAACTGACGTAGAAGCCCGTCCCTTTCCCGAACGCGTTCTTGGTGACAGCAGCTTTTTCCCCGTCCAGCAGAGCCGCAGGACCTTCCGTATAGGATCCTATTACCTGACCCGTGGTGACCCTGAGGTCCTCTTGCCACAGCGAGCAACCGGCGTCTTCGTCGTCTATCTGGATGGAGCCCGGTTCCCCTTCCCTCATCGGCAAGAACTCTTCAACCAGAACGCCCAGTGAGGGCTCCAGCACGTACATGAAGCCGCCGTCGTCGGTCGGGCTGGGGTGCACCCGGTCGTTTCGGTCAACGATCCCGCTGTAGTAGGAAACCAGTAGGGTGCCGCCAGACTCCACGTAATCGTTCAGATTCTTGGCTTCTGCATCCCCAATCATGTACTGGCTGGGCACGACGACCAGCTTGTATTTGCTGAGGTCAGCCCCAGGATGCGCAAAGTCGACTGCCACGTTGTCGCGCCAGAACGGTTCGTAGTACTTTCGGATCTGCTCCGGGAAGCGAATGTCCTTTGAGGGGTGACCGGCCCCGGACTGCGCCCAGTTCGATTCGAAGTCCCAAAGCATCGCAACTTCGGCGTCTACCAGCGAGCCTTGCACCTTACCGATTGCTTTGAGGTCGTGGCCAAGCTTCACGACTTCTTGCCAAACGCGTGACTTGGTTCCGGAGTGGGGGAGCATCGCCGAGTGGAACTTCTCGCTCCCGGCTCTTGAAGCTCTCCATTGAAAGAACATCACCGCGTCGGCCCCGCGACCCACGTGCGACATGGAGTTACGTATCATTTCTTTCGGCCGTTTCGCAACGTTGCGGGGCTGCCAGTTCACGGCTGAAGTTGAGTGTTCCAGTACCATCCATGGCTTGTACCCGGCCAGGGACCGGGTTAGGTCAGCAGCAATGGATAGGCCGATGTTTGCTTCCCTGTCCGCAGCCCACAGGTAGTGATCATCAGAGACGATGTCGACGACCTTCGCCCATTCCCAGAGGTCAGTGCTCCAGGTTTGGTTCGCCATGAAGTTAGTCGTGACAGGTTGTGGCGCGTAAGCGTGGATTGCATCCCGTTCGGCGATGAAGCACTGGCGCAGTGCCCAGTCACTAAAGCGCTGAAAATCTAGCCTTTGGCTGGGGTTGATGTCAGCGGGGGTCAAACGTGGGGCACCGACCTGATCCCACTGGTGGTAGTACTGGCCCCAAAACCTGGTGCCCCACGCGTCATTCAGGGCTTCCAGGCTTCCGTAACGGTCTTTTAGCCACTCTCTAAAGGCGTTTTCTGCGTAGTCGGAGTACTCGTCACTGACAGGGACTCCGTACTCGTTGTGAATGTGCCACATTTTCACTGCCGGATGGCTCCCGTAGCGCTGAGCGAGCTTTGTTGCAATCCGTACTGCAGCGCGCTTGTACTCCGGGGAGCTGGGAGAGACGATGCCGCGGGAACCGAAACCCAAGACCGCGCCCTCACGCGTCACGGCCCGAGCCTGGGGGTACTTTTTGAAGAACCAGGCCGGCGGTGACGCAGTTGGGGTCGCTAGGTCCGCCCCGATGCCGTTCCTGTGTAACAGGTCGAGCAGGTCGTCCATCCAAGAGAAATCAAAACGATCCTCTTCCGGCTGCAACAGTGCCCAAGAGAATATGCCCACGCTGACCAGGTTGACTCCTGCGCGACGCATGAGCGCCACGTCTTCTTCCCAAACTTCCCTTGGCCACTGCTCAGGGGAGTAGTCCCCTCCGTACGCGAGCTCTCCAGGGAAGAACCACTGGTCATCGCGCTTCACAAACGACTTTGGAGAAGAAACTTGAGACACCAAACCTCCAGGGCGTGATAAGAGGGGCTAATAGTTATCCTGCCGTCTGCGGCGTCGCAAAAACCACGAATTCAGGACACTGTAACCAAACCGTAACCGTTCACAGTAAGACGATGGCTGCGCTGTCAGGGGCCAGTTCGCCGTCCTCCAGTGGAGACGAGGCCAGCAGAACCTCGCCTTCGTTGACCGCGATGGGTTCAGTCCCAAAGTTGACGGTCACACCCACCCGTTCCCCTTTCGGCCCGGTAAGGAGCGCGCGGATTGTCTTTGAGCTTCCTGCCTCTGAAGCGTCCTGGAGCCAAGTCAGTTCGCCTGTCCCCAGTGCGGGATTCGCCCTGCGAAGTGCCAGCATGTCGCGGTAGAGGCTCAGAGTTGAGCCCGGGTCCAGGTCTTGGCTCTCCACGGTTAGTGCCGCCCACTCTTCCGGCTGGGGAAGCCAGGGCGCATCCGAGTCCCCTCCGGGTCCGAAACCGAACGGAGGTCTCTGCCCAGCCCAGGGGAGGGGGACTCGGCAACCGTCACGCCCCCTAAGGCGCCCCTCTGTCCTAAAGAAGATGGGGTCCTGCAGAAGCTCGTCAGGGATGTCAGTGACCTCCGGCAACCCAAGTTCCTGGCCGGCATAGATGTAGGCGCTTCCAGGGAGAGCTAGGTACAGCAGGGTCATCGCACGGAGTCTGTCCCTACCAAGTCCCTCCTCGTCGGTAGAGAGAGGGGATAGGTCTGCGCCCTCTGGCACGTAGGCGCCAGTGAGTGAAGAAGCCCTCGCGAACCTGGTCAGCGAGCGGGTCGAGTCGTGATTGTCGATCACCCAGGTAGTGGGGGCTCCCACGTGGTTGTAGGCGTCCAGGGACTCCCTGATTGCTGTGGTCAGGACCTTCGGATCCCAAGGCGACTTTAGGAAACGGAAGTTGAATGCCTGGTGCATTTGTCCCGGTCGCAGGAACAGGGCGACCACTTCATCTTCGGCACCGGTTTCGATTACGGCCATTGAACCCGGGTACTCGTTGAGGACCTGCCGCAGCTCCCTGTAAATGTCGTGCACCGGGCTGTCCGCGTCCTTCGGAATCGCGGGTAAGCCTTCGGGATGGTCAGGCCAAGCCGTGTCTTTGATCAGTGCATCTGAGACGTCGATGCGGAACCCATCAACACCGCGATCTAGCCAGAACCTGAGTACAGATTTGAAGAACTCCATCACCTTCGGGTTCTCCCAGTTGAAGTCCGGCTGCTCTGGCGCGAACAGGTGGTAATACCACTGTCCCGGCGTGCCGTCTGCTTCCGTTACGCGGGTCCAGGACGGGCCACCGAAGGCGGACACCCAGTTGCTGGGGGGAAGATC
>CAYFRQ010000089.1:0-4373 GCA_964345615.1 uncultured Actinomyces sp.
CGCAGTTTTTTGTGCGGCGAAAAACCTTCTGGGAACGCGTTGTACGCTTCACCAACCCGCTGGATCTCAGCGGGGGAGACTGCGCTGGTCCAGCCGATCATCATGCCCGAACCCGGCAACTGGGACTCGGGAATCTCAAGGCCGTGGCGGAGTTCTGGTTTTCGGCAGCCCTCCGGTTCCTGACTCGCGGCCGTGGTGCGGTCAGGGATACCGCCCCGGCTTCGGGTCTCCTCGAGGATTCTCCCCAGCTCGCCCTCGTACTCCTGGTGGAACAGGTCCGCTTCTTCCTGGGTGAAGTCTCCGCGACCAATCAGGTTCTGCGTGTACACCTCGCGGGTCGAGGGGAGGCCGTGGATCAACTGGTACATGAGCGGCTGCGTCATGGACGGGTCGTCGCCCTCGTTGTGACCGCGGCGGCGGTAGCAGACCAGGTCGATGACGACGTCTTTGTTGAACTCCTCGCGATAGCGGAAAGCTAGGGAAGCGACCCTGACCACAGCCTCGGGGTCGTCACCGTTCACGTGGATGATCGGGATCTGCATGCCCTTCGCCAGGTCGGTCGCGTAGCGAGTCGAACGTCCAGAAGTGGGACCGGTGGTGAACCCGATCTGGTTGTTGACTACGACGTGCAGGGTCCCGCCGGTACGGAAACCTTCAAGCTGGCTCATGTTGAAGCACTCGTACACGACACCCTGGCCAATGAAGGCAGCATCACCGTGGATCAGGATCGGCAGGATGGGCCAGGTGGGGTCCTGCAACAGGTCGTCTTTTGCACGAGTGATCCCAAGTAGCACACCGTCGACGGCCTCCAGGTGCGAGGGGTTTGCGGCCAGGTAAACCTTGGTTGCCATGCCGTCCCCAGCGGAGTAGACGCCCTCTGTCCCCAGGTGGTATTTGACGTCTCCGGAACCCTTTTGTCCGCGCATGTGTTTGCTGCCCTCGAACTCCGAAAAGATCTGTGAGTAGGACTTGCCAGCAATGTTGGCGAGCACGTTCAGACGGCCGCGGTGAGCCATTCCGATCGTGACCTCGTTCAAACCTGATTCGGCTGCTCCGTGCAGAACGGTGTCAAGCAGGGGAATCAGTGACTCTCCACCCTCAAGAGAGAAGCGCTTCTGGCCGACGAACTTCGTTTGCAAAAAGTCCTCGAATGCCTCTGCATGAACCAGGGTTGACAGGATCTGCTCCTGCTCCTGGTGGCTTGGTTTGCGGTACGGCGCTTCGATCTGGTCTTGCAGCCAGAGCCGTTGGGCGGGGTCCTGGATGTGCATGTACTCAATGCCGACACTGTGCGTATAGGTGTCGCGCAGACGCTGCAGCAGATCGCGGAGAACCATCTGCGAGGTCCCCCCAAAACCCCCGGTCGGGAAAACGCGGTCCAAATCCCACACTGTAAGGCCGTAGCGACCCAGTTCTAGGTCGGGGTGGCGCCGGATCCGGTACGCCAGGGGATCGGTGTCGGCTGCAAGGTGACCGCGAGAGCGGTAAGCGTGAATGAGCTCTATGGTCCTTGAGGCTTTCCCCTTCTCAAGGGCACTGTCGTAAACCAGGTCCTTTTCCCACCGGTAGGGAGGGTGGGGGATCTCAAGGGCGTCGAAGACCCGGTCGTAGAAGTCGTCCATGCCGGCGAGCTTTTCGCTGAATGATTTGAGCAGAAGTCCCGACTCGGCGCCCTGAATGACCCTGTGGTCATAGGTTGAGGTGGCATACATGGTTTTGCCGATGCCTAGATCGGCAAGGCGTGCGGTTGGCACGCCCGCCCATTCCGAGGGGTAGTCGGTCGCGCCAATGCCGATGATGATTCCCTGGCCTGGCATCAGGCGGGGAACGGAATGGGTTGTCCCTAGCGTGCCCGGGTTAGTGAGTGAAACGGTGGCACCCTGGAAGTCCGCAGGCGTGAGCTTGCCTGCCCGAGCCCGCGCAATCAGGTCGTTCATCGCCTGCACGAACTGGGGGAAGGTAAGCGTGTCTGCATCCTGGATTACGGGGACCATCAGCGAGCGGGTACCGTCCGGACGGGGAACGTCGATTGCGATCCCCAGGCCGATGTGTGCCAGTTCTTCAACCGCGGGTTTGCCGCTTAGCTCCGTGAAGCGCACGTTTATCTTAGGCATCTCTGCGAGCGCCTCAACCAGCGCGTACCCCAACAGGTGGGTAAAGGAGACTTTCCCGCCGACCGTGTGAGCGAGGTGGGAGTTGACAACCAAGCGGTTTTCGATCATCAGCTTTGCGGGAATCTCCCGTGCCGAGGTCGCGGTCGGAACGGCCAGGGAGGCCTCCATGTTCTTGGCGATCGCGCGTGCTGCCCCCTTCAACGGGAGCGTTACGTTCTCTTCCAAACCAGTGTTGGGGTCCCTATCGCTCTTCCTCTTCTGAGCCCGCACGTACGGGGAGGTGGCCTCGTAAAGCCGTGGTGTTGGAGCGGGTGGAAGGTCAGAGCGCGTGACAACTTCTTCGTTCCGCCCGCTCCTGCCTGTCCCGTTCTCTCGCTCATCAAACGCCTTTTCCGCTACTGGTTCGGCGCCGGCAAGAAGCGGGAACCCTCCTTCGGCGGGCTGGGGACCGTCCAGGCTTCGCAAGGCTGCTGGGCCCACCTCCGGGTTCGCCGTAAAGTAGGCCTGCCAGGACTCGTCAACGCTCGTGGGACTTTCCTGGAACTGCTCAAACATTTGGGCGATGTACCAGTCGTTCGGGCCCAGCTTTGCGGCGCTATCCCGATCCTCTTCGCTCATTTTCCAGCTCCCTTGCTGTTTCTGGCCGCTATGGCCTATGCCGCTTAGTCTATGAGATTGGGGCAGTAAGGCGCATCGGGTGAGCTCGGCCGGCTCCTTTGCAAATCCTTGGTTTTCCTGGCCCAAAACACCGGCAAAGCAAGTCCGGGCCGACACTCCCTTCACCCGTAGGTAGAGGGCGTGCCGGCCCGGACGGAAAATCTGGCGTGACCTAAATGATGAGACTGAGCAGCATCACACCTGCCAAGCCCACCAGCGAAACCGCACACTCCATGACTGTCCAGGTCTTGAAAGTCTGAATGACGGTCATCCCGAAGTATTCCTTCACCATCCAGAAGCCCGCGTCGTTGACGTGGGACAGGAACACAGAACCCGCGCCAATCGCTAGAACCATCAGTGCCACGTGAGTGGGGCTGAGGTCGGCGACCAGCGGTGCCATGATGCCCGCCGCAGTGATTGTCGCAACCGTTGCGGAACCTGTGGCAACACGGATAACTACCGC
Source organism: uncultured Actinomyces sp. (assembly GCA_964345615.1). Lineage (GTDB taxonomy): Bacteria > Actinomycetota > Actinomycetes > Actinomycetales > Actinomycetaceae > Scrofimicrobium. Next base: position 3,235 of record CAYFRQ010000089.1, read on the forward strand.
TACCAGCCAGCCCGCCAGCAGCAGTGGAATCCCCGAACTCGCGATGCCGCTACCGATCACATCGCCAACTCCGGAGTCAACCAGGGTCTGTTTGAAGCCGCCACCGGCACCAACGATGAGTAGAATCCCAGCGATGGGAGCGAACGCAGCGCCGGTTTCAGCCGAGACAAGCGAAGCCGATTTCCCAAGGGCCAAGCCCAAGACAATCATCGCGTAGAGCGAAGTGATTAGCAGAGCTTGCAGGGGGGTGCCGATCCACACCAGGACTTTTCCGAACGGGTTCTCTGCGAAACCGCTGGCCTGAACCACGGTCATCATCAGCATGAGGAACACGGGCATGATGACCACGGAAAGAGAGACTCCGAACGAGGGACGCTTCCCCTTATGCTCGCGTTCAGCCGGACCGATGAGCTTGTCGGAAGCCTGGATGGGAACCCAGCGCGCCATTGGCTTCGCCAGGACAGGACCCGCGATGATAACAGTCGGAATTGCAACCAACAGCCCCAGCGCCAACGTTAATCCAAGGTTTGCTCCCAGCGCATCGATAGCGATGAGGGGCCCGGGGTGCGGGGGCACAAGCCCATGCAGAGCTGACAGGCCCGCCAGCGCCGGAATGCCAACCAGGATCACCGGCATTTTCGCGCGCTTTGCCACCAGCATGACAATCGGAATCAGCAGAACGACCCCAACTTCGAAGAACATGGGGATACCGATGATAAAGGCGGCGAAAGCCATCGCCCAGGGCAGGCGTTTGACAGGTGTCTTCGACAGAATCGTGTCGACAATTTCGTCGGCTGCGCCGGATTCGGTGAGGAAACGCCCAATAACCGCGCCCAGCACGATCAGGACTCCGACACCACCAACTGTCGAACCAAGGCCCGTCGAGAACGCAGTGAAAGCCTGCTCGAATCCCATGTTCGCGGCAACTGCCATGACGCCTGAGCCAAGCATCAACGCGAAGAACGGGTGCATCTTGGCCCAGATGATCAAGACGATGATGAGCGCGATTGAGACGACGGCCGCAATGATTAGTTGCGGCGTTCCCGCGGACGGCGCACCGTCCTCCGGTGCTAGGGGAAAAATCCCCGGTAAGGCAAGTATGAGCGTTTGAAAGATGCTCACGGGAGTGTTCTCCTCTC
>CAYFRQ010000090.1:0-4217 GCA_964345615.1 uncultured Actinomyces sp.
CTTGAATCGACTTCGTTCGAGGATGCGATCAGGACAGCGATCTCTCTTGGTGGAGACAGCGACACCGTGGGCGCTATAACCGGGTCCATTGCTGAGGCGTACTACGGGGTTCCTGAAGACCTAGCGGACCAGGTAGCACCATATTTGGACCAGCGCCTGAGCAATGTGGTCGAAAGGTGGGCGAACCTGACCGGTGACTCCACTGGGTAACGTACATCTTCCGGGGTGGCCGGACCTCATCGGTCGTGAACTTTACGGCGCTGCGCGGTGCGCAGGCTCTCCAGGTTGACGCCGGTCGCGTCGCCCCCGGCCTGCGCCGTCTCGGACTCTTCCAGCACTTCCACCCCCAAGCCTGGCCGTATCCTAGAGCCATGCCCCACGCGAACCGGTACTCCCCTGACGTCCCCGACATCCACCGTCCCTACACGGCCGCCGACGACCGCTACCAGGCGCGCAAAAGCCGCCAAGTCGGCAAGTCCGGCATGTTCCTGCCCCCAATCTCCCTAGGCCTGTGGTGGAACTTCGGGGACAACATCGCCCTCGACAATCAACGCGCCCTGCTGCGCCACGCCTTCGACAAAGGCACCTACCACTTCGACCTTGCCAACAACTACGGACCCCAGCAGGATCCGCCGAGAAAAACTTTGGCCGCATCTTCACCGAAGACCTCCTCCCCTACCGCGACGAACTAGTCATCTCATCCAAAGCCGGGTGGGACATGTGGCCCGGCCCCTACGGCGAATACAGCTCCCGCAAATACCTGCTGGCCAGCGCCGACCAGTCCCTGCAGCGCGCCCAACTGGACTACTTCGACATCTTCTACTCCCACCGCTTCGACGACGTCACCCCACTCGAAGAAACCATCGGCGCCCTCGACACCCTGGTGCGGCAAGGGAAGGCGCTCTACGTGGGGATCTCCTCGTACTCGCCCGAAAGGACCGCGCAAGCCCACGCGATCGCCCAAGAAATGGAGACACCACTGGTCATCCACCAACCCTCCTACTCGCTACTGAACAGGTGGATCGAGGACGGGTTGACCGCGGAACTAGAAAAAGACGGCATGGGCGCCATCTGCTTCACTCCCCTAGCCCAAGGGCTCCTGACCGGCAAGTACCTGCAAGACGGCACCGCAGTGCGCGCCCAAAAACGCAGCTCCCTCGCCGAAAACCCCGTGGATGCAGAGGGCCTGCAAACCCTGCGTGACCTGAACGGGATCGCCCAAGAGCGCGGCCAAACACTGGCCCAAATGGCGCTGCAGTGGACGCTGCGCAACCCGGTTGTCGCCTCCGCGCTGGTTGGGGCGTCCCGGCCCGAACAACTGGATGAGAACCTGCAAGCCACCGACGGCCCCACCTTCACCCAAGAGGAACTAGACCGGATCGACGCGCTCACCAAGCCGGTCGCCGATGACCTGTGGGCTGGGTCCGCCAAGAAATAAGTGCGCGGGACGCGCCAGCCAGTCCGTAGCTGACCTACCGAACACCGCTGATGTGCGAGGGCGTGCCTCCTCGCGGTACGCGCGGGCGCCCACATCCGGGTAGCCACGCAGACCTAGGGGACGAGGACGAGGGCGACAGCGGCGGGAACGCTATCATGGTGCAGTCACCGCAATGCTTGGCGGACCTGGAAGGAACCCCCATGAACGAACCCGTTGTGGACGTGCAGGCCATGCTGCTGCTCGACCCGGGCACCTCGCCTGAACAACTTCATGAGATCGCCACGCAAAGGCCTGACCTGTGGGGGCAAGTTGCGACCCACCCCAACGTGTATCCCGAACTTGTGCAGTGGATGGCCAGCCAAGCCCCGGGAATGATTCAGCCCGCAGCGCCCGCCACCGAACAGCCAGTGGGCGGCCAGCAAACACCGGCCACCCAGCAAACAGTGGGCGGCGAGTTCCCCGCAACGCCTGTCGCCGCACAAATGCCAAACGCTGCCGCCCCGGCCAAACGCCGCTCGACCGGGAAGATAGCCGCAATAGTGGGCGGTGTTCTCGCTGTCATCGCGCTCGGGGCTGGGGCGTTCTGGTTCTTCAAAGGCGGCTCCGCCACGGGGCAGCCGACCGCCACACGTGTGGAACACGCACCAAGCCAGACCAGTGTGGTTGACCTGCGCAGCATAAACAGCACCGGACACATGCAGCGTTTCGGTAAAGACCGACTGCCGCTAGTCCCCTTGGATAGGGGGTTCGTTGTGGCATTCGTGGGTGAGGATGACCTCTCCACCCTGGTGGCCTTCGAAGACAGTGACGGCGGGGAGGCTGCCGCTTGGTCGGTCCAAGTTCCCGCCGCCACGGTCACGCAGGGATGCACATTCGCGGGCGCTCACCTGACATGCGGTGACGGCGAGGACGAGGTGCGCTTCGACCTGACCGGAGGCGTCCCAGTGCCAGAAACCGAGACCTATGAGTCCCTAGGTTCGCCGGCCAGCACCCCGGCTGACAGTGACACTGAAACCGGCAACGCTGAAACCGGTGAAACCGAAGCCCAAGAAACTGAAACAGAAAAGGCCGAAACAGAAGAAACCGACGAATCGGAATCGGAGCAGGACTCCCCTGTGGGGACCGAGGATCCTGACAGCCAAGGCGGGCCCGACGGCGCACTTTGGGGTCAGCCGGTCCCAATCCCTTCCTCTCCTGACGAGGACGCACCTTACTTCGTTGAAGATGGGGAGCTCCTCGATGCCTCCGGTAAGGCGGTTTCCGGCGGGCCACTGGGGGAACCCGCCTGGGGGCAGCAGTTCAGAGACACCAACCAGTGGCTGATCTCTGACGGAAACACGGTCGCATCCGTTGCGGGAAACAAAGAACTGTGGGTTGAACAGTTGCCCGCTGGCTCGGCAGCCCTCAACGGCTTTGAGGGTGACTCCTCTGGCCCCACCTGGCTGCTCAGCGGCGCCACACTAGTCTTGGGCACCCCGAGCGGTGTGATTGCCCGTGACACCACAAGCGGCGAGATTCTTTGGGAGGTGGACCAGGAAGTCACCTCCTGGGCCTCCACCGATGAGGAACTGCTGATCACAACGCAGAGCGAACTGCACCTATACGAATACCCAGACGGCGAATCAGAACCCCAATCTGAAGACACTCAGGGACTCACAGCTGCGCTGGCTGATCTGCCCGATCCCGACACTGTGGCTAATGCGACGTTAGATGTGGGGGTGGCGTGCGCCGAGCAGTCCGGGGCTGGCTACGACGGCACCGTTCAGTTTCAAGATGGTGTGGCAAGTGGGCAAGGCAACGGCAACGTCCAGCAACGCGGTGTCGGATACACCATCTTGGATGGCGAACCCATGGTCGTGGTGGGAATCCAATGCATCGGCTTCCTACCTGAAACCGCGGCCAACATTGCCACTTACGACAGTGACCTGAACCTTGTTAGCCTGACCACGGATATTTTCACGGAAGTCCAATGGGCGACAGTGGATGGGGGTCCGAACATCGCGGATTTCTCGGTGTTTGGCAAAACCGTCCACGTAACCACCAATGACCTTCTCGTAACCAACTATGGCGGCGACGGGGGCGACTACATCACCGCGGACGTGACGATGGCGTGGGATGGGGACAGCTTCCAAACAGTCGACGTCGTTTATAACGGGCCGGACGGTCCCGTGCGAGCCCCCGACCTCGAGTTCCTGCAAGCCATTTTTGACGCGCTTGAAGCCGGTGACGACCACTTGATAGAGGGATACGTAGGGGCCGGCATCTTGGAGTCGATTCAGAGCTCCGAAGCGTCTATAGCGGAGTGGGAAGCCCGGGTTGCCGCCGGAGAAGACCTACCACCGATCGATAGCCCGGGCGGCAGACCCCTGTACGCACCGACCGGTGGGGGTATAGCGGGCTGCACACTGATTCCCACTCACGAATTCGGGGCCTACATCAAGGAAAGCCGCCGGTTGGTTTACGCGCCCTACGGCTGGAGCTTCTCTTGGGACGCAGAGCAGGTGCAGCCAGGCGACTTCGTTTGCGGCGTCAACATGGGCATGTCGTCCATCGACAACGACACAAACAGGCCTCACGACCTGTGGTGGTATGTGCGAACGGATCAAAACGGCAAACCCTACGTCCACTCGACGGGGCGCAACTTCAGCTAGCAAAACTCTAACCCGCAAGCCAAGCCCGCAGCCCTCCGGCAATCGTAGCCGGGGGCCTGCGGGAAACATAGGCGGGGCGGTGGGTGATGGCGAGGCGCTAACAACCTCGTGCCAACCACCGCCACCAA
>CAYFRQ010000091.1:0-3713 GCA_964345615.1 uncultured Actinomyces sp.
CTGTAGCGCTTCTACGGCTGGTGCCCGGACCACTTAGTGGCTTCAATGTCCACGGGCTTCAGTGGAGCTCGGGGTCCTGCCGTTTTGCAAATGTTTCGTAACAGGATTGTTGCGGTTGCATCGCGAACAGGAGGCTCTGCGGCGCCGCGGCAACCCCACCAGTAGCATGGGGGAGACGCGAGTATTGGGCCGGACTCAGACCGGTCGGCCCGCGATAGGGACTTGCGTGTTTTTATCCCTCCAGGAGGAACTTTGAAGAAATCTCTACGTTTCGGGGCACTTGCTGTCGCCGCGGCGCTGACGCTAGTTGCCTGCGGTGAGGCCCCCGGCGGTGATGACAAGGAACAGTCCGGTGAGGCCACGGGCGAAGCCGCGAAGTCTGATGTCGTTGCATGCATGGTCTCGGACCAGGGCGGGTTTGACGACAAGTCGTTCAACCAGTCGGGTCACGAGGGCCTGAAGCTGGCCGAAAAAGAGCTGGGTGTCTCGGTCAAGCAGGCTGAATCCCAGGATGACCAGGACTTCGTACCGAATATTGAAAACATGGTCCAGGGTGGCTGCGACGTGATCATCGGCGTCGGCTTCCTGATGGATCAGGCTATGGCTGACGCTGCAGAGAAGTACCCGGATGTGAAGTTTGCGCTTGTTGACTCCACCATTGGCGACTCCTCGCTTGAGAACACCCGCGCGCTACTGTTCAACACGGCAGAAGCGGCATACTTGGCGGGCTACGCTGCCGCTGCCACGAGCGAAACCGGCAAGGTCGGCACGTACCTCGGCATGCAGATCCCCTCAACGGCTGTGTTTGCTGACGGTTACGCCGACGGTATCGACAAGTACAACGAGGACAAGGGTGCGAACGTCGAGCTAATCGGTTGGGACAAGGCGACCCAGACCGGCATGGCTGTAGGCGACTTTGAAAACCAGCAGAAGGGCCGTGAGTTCACCGTCCAGATGTTTGAGCAGGGCGCTGACATCGTCATGCCCGTCGCTGGACCTGTCGGACTCGGTTCGCTCGCTGCTGCGAAGGAACATGACGGCACCGCCATCATCTGGGTTGACGCTGACGGCGTGCTCACGGAGCCGGGTTCAGCCGAGGTCATCCTGACCTCTGTGATGAAGGAAATCTCTGCCGCTGTCTACGACACCATCCAGATGGTCGTTGACGACTCGTGGACCAACGAGCCCTTCATCGGCACCCTCTCTAACGACGGTGTGAACATCGCGCCATGGCACGACTGGGCCGATAAGATCCCTGCGGATCTCGATGCTGAAATCGACGCACTGCGCGAAGCCATCATCGATGGTTCCATCAAGGTGGAAAGCGGAAACACACCTTCCTAACCCAGTTGCTAGCGCTACTGGTTCCGGCTCTTAGCGGGCCTGACATCCAGTACCGGTCGCTAGTGAGATTGGAAAACAAGGCGGGGGAGTCCCATGTGGGGCTCCCCCGTTTTGTCTTCTAACTGGTCTTGCGATCTTGTTTCTGGGCTGTGAACGTGGTTGGGGTGTCTTGCACGTGCCCCGGGAGCACTCGGGGCCCAAAGCCGGGCCCCAATAGCAGCCAGAGCGGCGGAGAGTGAGTCAGGGTACAGTTAGAGAACTCCTAACTAGAGAGTCCAGCGCAGAAGCAAAGATGCTGACCAACTGCATGTGAAGGACAAAATGTGAAGCTTGAACTCAAAGGGATTACGAAAGTCTTTGGGTCCCTTGTCGCAAATGACGACATCTCACTCACGGTTGAGCCAGGACAGATCCACGCCTTGCTTGGCGAGAACGGTGCAGGCAAGTCGACCCTAATGAACGTTCTCTACGGCCTCTACCAACCGGACGCCGGGGAGATCCTGATAAACGACGTCCCGGTGAAATTCTCGGGGCCCGGCGCTGCAGTCGCTGCCGGCATCGGGATGGTCCACCAACACTTCATGTTGGTCCCCGTGTTCACGGTGGCCGAATCAGTCTCACTTGGCTACGAGCCCACCAGCGGTGGAGTCATTAACAAGAAGGTAGCTGACGAGCGAGTTCGGGAACTGTCGGAGAAGTTCGGCTTCGACCTAAACCCGAACGCACTGATAGAAGACCTGCCTGTTGGCGCACAACAACGCGTTGAGATCATCAAGGCCATGTCGAGGGACGCGGAAGTCCTGATCCTTGATGAGCCCACAGCAGTGCTCACCCCTCAGGAGACGGACGAACTAATCGAGATCATGAGGCAGCTGCGTGACTCGGGCACCTCGATTGTTTTCATCACCCACAAGCTCCGCGAGATTCGCGCCATCGCTGACAAGATCACGGTCATCCGGCGGGGAAGAGTCGTTGGGGAAGCCAAACCGACCGACAGCGAAAAAGACCTGGCCTCGATGATGGTCGGGCGCGAAGTGAATCTAGGGGTAGAGAAAACCGAAGCCAAAGAAGGGGACGTCGTCCTAGACTTCGACGAAGTTTCCCTAATCGACACAACCGGCCAAGTCCTGCTGGATCACGTGAACATGGACGTGAAGAGCGGTGAAATCTTATGTGTCGCGGGTGTCCAAGGCAACGGTCAGACAGAGCTGTGCGAAACCATTTTGGGGCTGGAGGTTCCAGACGGCGGTTCCATCTCCATGGCCGGCAAACCCATCGACCACGAACGCATCAAACAGAGACTGCGCTCCGGCCTGGGGTACGTGCCCGAGGACCGCGCGAAAGACGGAATGATCGCAACCTTCTCGGTGGCCGAAAACATGATCCTGGACATCTACGATCAGAAACCCTTCGCGACGGGGGTAAACATGCACCCCGGGGTCGTCGATACCAACGCAAAGAAGCTGGCAAAAGAGTTCGACGTTCGACTCACGTCCGTCCAGGACCCGATCTCGACACTTTCTGGTGGTAACCAGCAGAAAGCCATCCTGGCTCGCGAGTTGTCGCGCCCCATCAAGGTCTTGGTCGCGGCGCAGCCAACAAGAGGTTTGGACGTCGGTTCCATCGAGTTCGTTCACAAGCGGATCGTCGAAGAACGTGACGCAGGCGCCGGCGTGCTGGTGGTATCAACCGAACTCGACGAAGTGGTCGCCCTTGCCGACCGTATTGCGGTGATGTACCGCGGCCGCGTAGTAGGGATCGTTCCCCCGACAACACCCAGGGATGTCTTGGGTCTGATGATGGCGGGCGTCCCCTACGAAGAAGCAATCGCATCCACGGGGGACGGAACAGAACAGGGCTTCCCTGGTGAGATCGACTACCCAGACGGTGAAGACCCCATCGGAATTGACCTACAGCTTCCCGGGGGCCTTGAGGCTCCCACTTCGAAGGCTAAGGAGAGTGACAAGTGAGCACCGGCCCGCAGGTTCTCGATCCCGAACCCCCCACACTGGACCCGGTTGAAGGAAAGGACAAATCCAGTCAGTGGGTCCGGCGGATCCTCGACACCTTCTTCAGCCCGTCAGCGGCAACCGTCGCGATGGCTATCCTCGCCGCACTGGTGATCGGAGCATTGATTGTTGTCGCGTTTGACAGCGACGTGCAACGCACCGCCGGCTACCTGTTCGCTCAACCAGGCGACTTCTTGGCCGCGTTTTGGCAGGCTTTTTCGTCCTTCTTCACTTCCTTAGTAAGAGGGTCGATCTTTGACTGGACTCAAAGTACGCCGGCGGGCATGTTCCGCCCGCTCACCGAAACGGTTGTTCGCGCGACACCGCTGATCATCGCCGGACTTGCCGTGGCAGTCGCTT
>CAYFRQ010000092.1:0-3632 GCA_964345615.1 uncultured Actinomyces sp.
ACACACCGCGGGCGAGATTCTATACACAGAATCTCGCCCGCGCGCTTTTGTTTAAGCCTAGTTTTAACATGAGGATTCAGCGCAACAAAATGTGTTAGATAGCACTAAAGAACACTCTAGATCATACGGCGACCATTGCGGCAAATCTATTTTTCAAAAAAAACGCGCTTATAGTGGTTTTGTTGGTTACAAATAAACGCATTGTTGCCCATCAAAAAATGTGGTATTTGAAAGATATTATTGCGTATCCTTCAAATGTAATTTTTTGACGAACTGTTGTAAAGGGCTTTCTTTGGATTGCATTGTGTTTTTGCATTGTGTATAATAAGAAAATGCAAATTCAGATTTATAGTGGAAGGATGAAGCACAGATGGAAAACTACAACCCGTACGACAACGTAATTCAAACTATTAAAAGTGCGGCCGAACTGTTGGGCTTAGAGCAAAGCGAATACGTGGAGACCATGTACCCTCAAAGGGAAATCAAGGTTTCCTTTCCGGTAAAGATGGATGACGGTAGCGTGAAGGTATTCGAGGGCTATCGCGTGCAGCACTCCAACGCTCGCGGGCCTTATAAGGGCGGGCTGCGCTACCATCCGGATGTAAACATGGATGAAGTAAAGGCGCTGGCTGCCTGGATGACGTTCAAGTGCGCTGTAGTAGGCATTCCATATGGCGGTGCCAAGGGCGGTGTCAGCGTAGATCCGCGAGAGCTTTCTCAGGGAGAATTAGAACGCTTGACGCGCCGTTTTACTACGATGATCGCTCCCTTCATCGGCCCTGAACAAGATATTCCGGCGCCCGACGTTAATACCAATGGCGAAATTATGGGTTGGATTATGGACACTTACAGCGCTCTACAGGGCAAGGATTCGCCTGGTGTGGTTACCGGAAAGCCGGTTGAAATCGGCGGTTCTTTAGGTCGTCCTGAGGCGACAGGCCGTGGAGTGACCATTGCTACGATTGAAATGCTCAAGCGCCAAGGAACCACGATTGTGGGCAAACGTATTGCGATCCAAGGCATGGGCAATGTAGGCGGCGTAGCGGCTCAACTGATGTATGATTTGGGTGCGACCATCGTAGCGGTTAGCGATGTGTCGGGCGGTTTGTATAAGAAAGATGGGTTGGATATCACGGCGATTCGCAACCATCTGTCGGCAAAGCGCGGGAACTTGTTGAAAGATTATGACGAAGCGGGTGCCATCCGCATCGATAACAATGGCTTGCTCACTGCGGATGTGGATATTTTGGTTCCTGCTGCCATGGAAAATCAGATTACCGCTGCCAACGCCAACGACATCAAAGCCAAGTTGATCGTGGAAGCGGCCAACGGGCCGACCACGGTGGAAGGCGATGCGATTCTGGAAAGGAATGGCGTGATCGTGGTGCCGGATATCCTAGCAAATGCGGGCGGCGTTGCGGTGTCTTACTTTGAATGGGTTCAGAACCTGCAGCACCTCACCTGGACTGAGGAAGAGGTAAATGCCAAGCTGCAGGGAGTTATGGAGAGGGCTTTTGAGGACGTGTATGCGCTTCATAAGAATAAGAACGTAACGCTACGCACCAGCGCCTATGCGGTAGCTCTGGAGAAGATTGTCAGAACCCAAAAGATCCGTGGGATGTTCCCGTAAGGTCCTCTGGAGACGATGCATCAATGAGAACAGGTTTGCTCCATATTTGGAACAAACCTGTTTTTTATGATCAACATTATATATAGAAGGCAACTTGCCTCTATGGAATATGCGGTCAATGGCCGATCTATAACGGTATGGAAGGGGATAGTTTCTCAGCTTTATCTGATCGCCTATCTTTTGCGTACCGGTCGGATGTACTTCCAAAAACGCTCCGAATCATGGAGAAAGTAAGCCATTCTGCCGGGAGAAGCGTCGTAGCAATAATCGGTATCTGTAAAGTCGAAATTAGCGACTGCAGAATTGATTTTTTCTGCCACGCTATAGTTTTCTTGTTCATAATCGAAGGGGCCGTGTTCGAATACAATGTATTCGGCTTCGGGCACGTCGATTAACTGCATTTGTTGGGGGACTTCACCGTCGTAATCGAGGGCGAGCCGAACGCCATAGCATTCAGCGCGGGGAATGCCGTAGCTGAAAGGTTGGCCCTTGGGGTCGTGGATATATGCCATGATTTGGCCGCTGCCGCTACTCAGGTCGTTGCTACCTCTATCGTCAAGCTTGCCTTTAATGCTGCTGAGCAAGCCGCAGATGGTGTCGCAGTCCTGCCCCGGTATAGCGCTTTGCCTTTGCCAAAAATCTAAATATCCATCGCTTTCATAGTTCCTAATGTGTAAAAATTTATGGGCGGGAAGGGTTATAAAGTAAATTTTGATGTTCTCTGTCGATTTAATCATGCCGATCTCTCCAATTCCCAAAAAGTAGCGGTCAAAAGGGTTTATCTTTGTACGAAGGACGACGGGCATGGGGTGCTTGCGATAATCGCTGGGGGTAACAGAATAGGCCGATTTAAACGCCCGCGTAAAGGCCTCATGCGATGAAAATCCATAATCAAAAGCAATATCCAAAAGGCTTCTTTGGCTATCTCGAACATCTGTCAACGCGAAAGCCAGGTTTCTCTGTCGCAGATACTCTCTGAACTGCATACCCGATATTTCTTTGAATTTTCTGGTCGTATGAAATTCGGAATAGCCCAGCTTGCGCGCCAGGGACCGCAGCGTTATAGCTTCTCCGTTGTGGTTTTTAATGCATTTGTCGATTTCGTCGACGACAATTTGGATCTGTTTATGCCACTCGTACATTGAATTTTCTCACCTCGTTTTAACCGCTCTATAGCTATTATAGAAAAACAGAAATGGCACTGCTTGATTTTACTTGCGCAAATGGCATTGCTGCTGATGACAGCTTACTAAAGGCTAAGGCTGTGTGGCTACCGGATTTTATGAGTGATGCCGCGTGGCATGCTTTATTATAACATTTAGAATCGGTTTTGCTCGGATTTTTTATATAAAAGACCTCCTATCATAAAAAGGTACGATAGGAGGCTTTTTCTTAGCATTTATCTTTTGATAGTAGGGTTTGTTTTTTGCTGGAGAAATCTACCACTTAAGTATTCCGTCTCCACCCATAAGCTTGGTCATCTTCTCGATTTTCTCTAATGGAAAAGGAGGAGACGATATCGGCTTCATGGCAAGGGACATCAACTTCATTGGATTATCATCTGCCGCAATTCTGTTAGAGCTTAATGCTCCACAAATTTTGCAACGATGAATAATTGCCCATTCACCATTCGTTCTCACCCACACTGCGATAGGGTCCATACGACCGCCACAGTTTGCGTCTCGATCTCCTGGTTCATTATCTAAGTGTCGGCTGGTTAAACAATACGGACAATGATTTCTGTGGTTGGTACCAGCACCTTCGGCCACAACCGTTCTTTCGCATGCTTTACAGATAAATGATTCATCGCACGGATGCAATTTGTAATACCCTTTTTTGAATGATTTTTTCTTGTTCTCCCTGTTCATAGGGATTTGTCCTCCTAAAAGTAAAATCGTAAACTTTCCGGGAGGCTTGGCAAGTTTGCAGCAAACCTCCGGATTATGCTATAACGGTAGTCAGCTGACCTCAGCCGATGCAGATGAAGCTGCTGCTGTCGGCG
>CAYFRQ010000093.1:0-3595 GCA_964345615.1 uncultured Actinomyces sp.
GCATCAACCAGAGCCTTAGCCTCAGCCGGGCGCAGCCTCTCAGAGGAGATGATCTCTTCCAACTCAGACTCGCGCTTGCCCGCCACGAACTGTTCCCACTCCTCCGTAACAGACCCATCCACCGTCACCGAGTCCACGAACTCTTCGATCAAGTCCCGTTTGCTACGAAGCGTCACGCTGGACGCAAGGGCCCTTGAGATCTTCGCTCTAACCTCTGTGTCGTCCCCATTGCCGCGCTCTTCCCGGGCTTTCTCCACCAACATCAGGATGTAGTCAACGTTGACTTCGACCTGTTTCACCAGCTCAATCTCAAACAGAACATCCTGGTTGATCGGTTCTCGTTCGACTTCCGCAAGCCGACTGAACTCTGCGTGCAGGTCCAGGTAACGGGTCTGATAGTCCTGCATGTCCCGCTCTGTCAGCAGCCGCTGACCAGCGAAATCATCGAACGAGGTCAAGATGTTTTCCAGCCGCAAGATGGCCCCGAACAGCTGGATGAAGCGCCTCTGAGCCTCTTCACCAATGATCATCTTCCGCGGATCAAACTCGGAATGCAGCTCCCCCACGACCTTTGAGTATTCGTCGTAATACTCTGCGTAAGGCTTCAGCAGGACGACGCCCTTGGCCTCCTTGTTTCCAAACAGTTCCAGCGCGTCGTTGGTTGCCCCTTCCAGGTCCCGGAAGGCAACAATGTTCCCGTAGGTCTTCACCCGGTTGAGGATCCGGTTGGTGCGTGAAAAAGCTTGCAGCAGCCCGTGGGCCCGCAAGTTCTTGTCAACGAACAGTGTGTTCAGGGTGGTCGCGTCGAACCCGGTCAGGAACATGTTCACAACAATCACCATGTCGAGCTCACGGTTCTTCAGGCGCATAGAGACGTCTTTGTAATAATTCTGGAACCGGTCGGAGGAGGTGTCATAGCTGGTCCCGAACACTTGGTTGTAGTCCTGGATCGCGTCGTTCAGGAACTCGCGCGCGGGCTCCTCCAGTGCGGCAGTGTCGAAGCTTTCTTCATCCAGCGTCCCGTCGGCGGCCGGTTCGTTCGCACCGTAAGAGTAAATGACAGCGATCTTCAACCTGCGGTCCGGCGGCAGCTTCTCTTGGGCAAGTGCGAACGTCGCGTAGTACTGCCGAGCCGCATCGATTGACGCCGTTGCGAAAATCGCGTTGAACCCGCGAACCCGGAGCAACGCCCGCTCCGCTTCGACGCGCCTCCGAGTCCCAGCCGCAGCAACGACGTTGGTGATCACCGAGTGTTCGTAGCCTGCTTGTCGTTTGGTCTTCTGGTCGAAGTGCTCCAGCGTGTAGTCGACTATTTCCCGCACCCTCCTGGGGTCCAGCAAAGCTCGCTCTACTTCGATCGCGGAGACCTGCTTGTCAACAACGTTCCCAACCTTGATGGTGTTCACGTAGTCGATGCGGAAGGGCAACACATTCTGGTCCCTGATCGCATCAACGATCGTGTACGTGTGCAGCTTTTCCCCGAACGCTTGCTCAGTTGTCTTCAGCGCCGGGTCACCGCCCGACGCGGCGTTCGCGGCGAAGATCGGCGTCCCCGTGAAGCCAAAAAGGTTGTAGTTCCGGAAAGCCTTCGTGATCAAAGAGTGCATGTCCCCGAACTGGGACCGGTGGCACTCATCAAAGATCAGGACAACGTGTTCACTAGTGACCGCGTGCCCCTTGTTGCTCTTCAGGAACGTTGACAGCTTCTGAATGGTGGTGATGATGATCTTCGCGCTTTGGTCTGACAGCTGCCGCGCAAGTTGCGCCGTCGACGTGTTCGAGTTCGCCGCACCCTTTTCAAACCTGTCGTATTCCGCCATGGTCTGGTAGTCCAGGTCCTTGCGGTCAACGACGAACAACACCTTGTCCACGCCCGGCACTTTGGTCGCCAACTGTGCCGCCTTGAACGAGGTGAGCGTCTTCCCCGACCCCGTCGTGTGCCAAACGTAGCCACCGGCAGAAACAGTCCCTAGTTTCTTGTAGTTCGTGGAAGTAACGATTCTTTGCAGGATCCGTTCAGCCGCCACGATCTGGTACGGGCGCATCACCAGCAGGTTTCGGTCTGTTGTCAGCACGCAGTAACGCGTCAAAATACTAAGCAGCGTGTGCTTGGCGAAGAACGTTTTCACGAACGAGGGCAGGTCTTGAATGGCGTTGTTCTGCGCGTCCGTCCACCATGACGTGAACTCGAAAGAGTTCGAGGTTTTCTTACCCGATCGCCGCTTCTTCTGCTCATCAACGTGAGCGTTGCGGGTCGTGTTCGAGTAGTACTTGGTGAGCGTCCCGTTGCTGATCACGAACAGTTGCACGTACTCAAACAGTCCCGACCCGGCCCAGAAGCTGTCCCGCTGGTATCGGTCTATTTGGTTGAACGCCTCCCGGACGTCCACCCCGCGCCGCTTCAGTTCCACATGCACCAGCGGCAACCCGTTCACCAGGATGGTCACGTCGTAGCGGTTCGCGTGCCGCCCGCCTGTGTCCTCACCGCTCTCCTGAGCACCAACTTCGTACTGGTTGATCACCTGGAGGCGGTTCTTGTGGATGTTCGTTTTGTCCAGGAGGGTGATGTTCTTAGTGGTCCCATCATCGCGCCGCAGCACCTGCACGTGGTCTTCTTGAATCCGCACCGTCTTCTCAACAATGCCGTCCCGCTTCCCTGCGATGGATTCACTGAAGAACCGTTCCCACTCACTGTCTGAGAACTGGATCCCGTTCAACAGTTCGAGCTGCTTGCGCAGGTTCCAGGTCAGCTCAGCTTCAGACGTGATCGGGAGATACTGATACGCCTGCGACTGCAGCAATGCGATCATTTCGGCTTCCAGTGCAGCCTCTGATTGATACGCCGTCTCCCGAACCTCACTAGGCTCAAACTCAGCAACCACCGTGCTCTGGTCAGAGACGGCTATGGGCTCAAAGCGGCTCCCTCTGCTGTCGTTCAAGCTTCCCCCCGTGCAGGGGAATCCGCTACCGCGAGTTCCTTAAAGGTGAGCAGCTTGTCCCTGTAGTGCTCATACTGCTTCCGACGAGCTTCTAGCTCCGCAGGCAGGCCGATGCTGATGTCGTTCACCAAGGCGTCGAACTTGTCGAGCACTTCTACGATTTCCTTCTGCTTCGCAATGGGAGGAACCCAGGTGCCGAGCTTTGCCAGCTTCGTCTTGTTCAGAGCCGGAATCCCTTGATAAGTGGACAGCCGCTCTATCCTCGGCCGAGCGTGGTGTAGCTGGTGATACAAGAAACGTGGATCTACGTTTTCTGGGTCTTTTGGTGCTATCCCGTAGTTCAGTGGACCCTGATAGAAAGGCCCCTCGCACCAAGTCACAGACCCGACCCCCGCTCCTCGCGAGGTGACACCCAAAGGTTGATCGTCCCGGTTGAAGACGCTGTAGTAACCGAGAGGCTCCACTCCGCTGTTCATCACGGGGTAGGGACCAGGGCTCACCTCGATCTCACGTCTGCCTATGGGCTGTCCCGAGACGAGACGGCACACCTCAGAAAGCGGAATCAGCTCTGAACTGGTCAACGGGGAAAAGAGCGTGCCCCTCAAATGCTCATACTGCTTCCGCCTCGCTTCTAGCTCCGCTTCTAGCTCCGCTTC
>CAYFRQ010000094.1:0-3594 GCA_964345615.1 uncultured Actinomyces sp.
TGAAACATATCCAATCCAACATCCGCTCGCAGCTTCGTGCCTACCGAAAAGAAGCGTTTCTGCGGGTCCCAACGAAAGCTTAGATTCCCAGCTACCTTTAGATTATGACGTCAGCAAATCGATGGAGTTTCAAGTCCAATTTCAATTTCAAATCGACGATAAGATGAAAGCGTGGGTCCTTATTTCATGACAGAAAGAGCATTTAGTAGTACGAGACGCAGGGCGGTAAGTTGCGAACTTTCCTCGACACGTATCAGATATTGTGACTTCTCGCAGGCTTTTATCACGGTTTTCGCCAGATTACGAATGTTGTCTTTCCCCAGCACGCCCAACGGTTTAATCAAGCGCAGGCTGAAACTATTTACAAAATATGCTCGATTCAACATATTTTGTAAATAGCACCTTATCTTCGCAACGAATCAGATCGATTCATCTCTTCAATACTGTTGCAATAGTATTCTATTTAGATACAATTGCAACATGAAAAGAAATGACTACACGCAAGCGCTTAATGAGCTTTCAGCAACTGAAGGCGTATTTACCACTGCTCAGGCGCAAGCTCTTGGCATACCAAGAAACGTTCTTGCAAAGGCCTGCGAATCCGGAAAACTTATTCGCATTGTCCAAGGCGCCTACCGCATGGCAGGAACGCCAGCGTCACAGCTTGATGACCTTGCTGCTGTCTGGAAACTTACTCGCCCATCAAAGCTGACGCATGAGCGAATGCCCGCTGAAGCTTGGGATGGCATCACCATTGCTGGCAGCACAGCTGCATCCATACTGGAAATAGGAGATTTTTATCTTTCCCCCTACCGTATTCTTGCGCCAATGCGGATTAACTCACGAAACAATATGGTGGAGTTTGGTGTTCGCAAAGTATCTCGGGATGATGTGATTTTCATCGACAGTATTCCGGTAACTAAAATCGAGCGCACCCTTGTCGATCTGGTGCTTGATAACGAAGACCCTTCTCTCATTCAGGACGCACTGGCAGATGCCCGAATAAAAGGCCTCAACAAAGACAGGCTAAAGCATTTGATAGCGAATGCCCACGTTTCAAAGACGATGAATATCAAGCTCGAAATCCTTTTGGGGAAGGAATACTGATGACATATAAAACTGCAGCGGCTCTTGAAATGGCAGTTAAAGCAGCGGCAAAATCTTCTCCTCTTGATACAGGTAGGGCAGTCTCTGGTTTCTACTTTCATCGGCTGCTCTGTCGTGTTTTCAGTAGGCCGAAAACACCTTTTATGCTCAAAGGCGGTCAGAGCATGCTGGCTCGCACGGTAGATGCCCGGGCCACACGCGACATTGATTTGCTATCACAGCAATCCGACCTCGGCTCGGCACTTGAAGAGATCAAAGCCCTTGCAGCAATAAATCTTGAAGACTTCATCACCTTTGAATTTCTAAGTGCCGAACACATCAAAACTGAGGACGAATACCGCTCTGGGCTAAACGTAACTTTCGCGTCTTATCTTGGCAACAAAAGGATGCAGGATGTTTCTATCGATTTAGTCGTCAATCAAATCCCATGCAGTGAGCCGGAGATCATGCAACCCGCGGATAGAATTAATATTGAAGGTATTCCAGCATGTGATTATCGCGTTTATCCGCTGGTGAATTCTCTAGCCGACAAACTGTGCGCCATGGTAGAAATGCATGAAGGAAGACCCTCTTCGCGTGTAAAAGACCTGGTTGATGTTGTAATTTATGCGACATCGATGGATATTGGTGGTGAGGAACTTACCAAATGGGTTTATACCGAAGCAAGTATCCGAGGAATTGAACTTCCTGCTTCATTTTCTGCGCCAGCCGAATGGAAGAGTTTATTTCAAGCAACTTTTAAAAAGTTGGTATCTCAAACAGGTCTTCCTCCTGACTATGCTGATATCTTCGTTGCCGAAGCTTTAGCGGCAGATCTATATAACCCCGTCTTAGATAAAACCGTAGGTATCAGTTACTGGAATCATAACGAACTTGCTTGGAGCAAATAGAGCAGCACATGTTGCTGTTGTCGTAGGTCGTTATGGCGCAACTATACCAATTGGTAGGCTTGGAGAGGTGGCTAAACCCCACTAGACATCAAGTTAAGGTTTTTTGGATATTTTGACACGCAAAATCAAGCAAGCTAAGATAGTTCAGCATGGGAGGATACGGCTCTCGTCGTAGCAGAGTTTGATGTATTTTAATATCTCTTGTCTTGCATCACTCTTCCCAGAAACAGCGCTGGAAAAATCAAAAGCTGCTGCGCTCGTCAGGAGAACGAACGCAGCAGCTCGATATATAAACTATATGATACAGGCTTGCATTAAACGGCATCAGCCCAACAGAGAGTGCAAGTGGCTTACACGGACCAACCGACACTACCTAGCACAATCCGACATTAGCTGAACTTCAAAATCTCATTCCCACTCAGTGACTAATTGAATGCGGGTGCTGTCAATCCGTATCGCGCCATACCGCCGAGGGGCTGATTCGTGCGCAATTTGAGCGAATCAGGCCCCTGATTCGCGATTTTGGGAATGACTCAATTGATTCGCGAAACCGCAGGTCGCCTCTTTAATCACTCCCAGGTTTCCGCTGGGATTCGTAGCGGGTGGCTTAAAACGGGTGATTCTGACGAGATCTTGCGCGCGTGGTTTCCTCAAACCGCAACGTCGCAAGGAGCTGGGTGCTCCTCCAGGTAGTTGTCGACCGAGCATCTATTGATGCTTTCCTTGTAAACATAGCTGTGTGCAATTGGCTCAAGCTGGGCGAACAGCAAAGCGGCGTCTCGGCACGATCGCAAAGTCCCGCATTCGCATCCCGCATGTGCGAAGAGGTGTTCGTGGTGGGCGGCGCGATTGCGGATCTTGTTGATTCCCGCTATCCGTTCATTGACGTCGTTTCGGTCTGCTCCCTTTGGCCATGCCTTATGGATGATTGGGATCCACAAATCGCGTTCATGGCTGCGGTCCGTCATGTGAGCCCAGAAGCCCAGCGTTAGGTTCGAGACGATGTCGTCCGCGGTCGCGTTCTCGCGAAGGCCGTTTCTCAGGTGGTCTATCGAGTTCCTGTTCAGTCGGTTGGCGTCGTTGACCTGTCCGCGCTTATTCGTCCTGAGAATCGGGCGCCTTACGGGAGAGGCGTCGTCGAGCAGCCAGTGGTCGGACCCGCTCCAAGCGGAGGATATTGCCCTGTCGTACGCGTTCCTGAGGGCGACCTCGAAGAACGAGACGTCTTTCAAGACGGCCTGCGCAAGGCCGATGTTCCAGAGGTAGAGGTCGAGAGCGGCGGCGTCATCGCCTTGCGTCACTTCGAGATATTTGCTATATCGCGGCTCAGAGAGCCATGATATGACGTGCGCCCGGTCTATCCTCGGAGCGTTCGACATGGGAAACCTTTCCTTAGAAAATAATTGAGCCCCGGCGACTTGGATCAGCGGTCGTACCGGGGCTAACTAATTAAAGATTATAGCACATGAATTCTACTTGCAAAGTCTTATCCATCGACGTGGTGCCGCAGAACTTCCAGCTACGGGTTAGGTCGTAGTCACCAAAAATGACTGCACTATCGAAGAAAACCAGCGAAATATAGACGCGTAACACCCAA
>CAYFRQ010000095.1:0-1936 GCA_964345615.1 uncultured Actinomyces sp.
CAAATTGTTCGTGACTCCATTTCTTTAGCGCAAATGCTCTATGTCCCACTTCCTGCTGAAGACTTAGCCACCGAATACAACATTGATGACTCACTTCTTTTGCAGCTAATCAAATCAGGAAACCACGCGCCTGAGTTTGTTGCGGCCTTTGAAGGGTTTGCTCTAATGTTGCAAACCTTTAGAGAATACGACCACAACGAAATTATTGTTGATGAAGACGGTAACCCACGGTTAGACAAAAACGGGGACATGATTATTCGTACTCGTGCCGGAAAACTTCGCAAAATAACTGATATTAACGAAGAATTCTATGGGTTTTACTTCACCCCCGCATTTAACTCGATCCGGCGCATTGAAGGTGAAATGTCACACGCTTTTGATATTTTCAAACCAGGGGACTATGAGAGTCGTTTAGAAAACGCCCGCACCATCATCGACTACAACACTGAGCGCAAAGAAAAAGTCGAGTATTACATGCAACGCCTAGAGGAGTTCGATCAAATCTATGCCCCCTACGTGTGGGTCTCCGATGCCCCCAGCGGTATGCGCGGACTTATTGCCGCCAAACTAATGACACAATTTCAACACCCCGTTGCCGTCATTAACGAAACTGAAGAAAATCTTAGCCAACGTTCTGGATCAGGTAGGGCTCCCGCCTGGTACAACATCATAGATAACATGATCGCCTATGACGAAAACAAAAAACCTTTGTTTTACGCTGTAGGGCACCAGCAAGCCTGTGGTGTATTTATGCAAAACTCTGCCGCCGTAGCCGCTTTTGCTGAGCAAATGGAGCGCACTAGCAAAGAAACCCTAGATAAACTCATTGCTGACGGAACTATCTCTGATCTCTACAGCGGAACAATGATACTAGGAGAAGCCGAAGAAGCAGATGGCAATCTCGATGATGTTGAAGAGCTTACTGACCTCGCCTTTTCTCTAGAAACCCTTCGCCCCTTTGGTAACCATTTCGTCAATCCCACTTTCAAACTTGTTATTGACCCAGCTCATTGCACATTAGAAAGTATTGGTTCAGACGAAACCCACCTACGTATTACTACAAAAAATGGAATCAGAATACTTGGGTGGTCAATGGCTGACCAACTACCGGCGCTAAGAGAAAAGGCAGATAACTTACTGCAAGACAAAAGGTTGGTTGAGATCCTTGCTCGCATCTCAATCAATGAATTTAGAGGTTTCTATTCACCCCAATTTGTCATTGACCAAATAATTCCTGATGAGGAGATAGTTTGATCTCGTTTACCAAAATAAGTAACAAACCAATCCTCATCGGTATCGCCTGGATTCTATTCTCTCTAGTTTCCTGGTCCCTAGTAGTCTCTGCGGCACTTACCCTTAGTGACAATCATCTTGTCTCTAGTGCCGCAGGGACTATCTGGACAATTGCTCTACTTCTCGGCTATAGAAAATACGCACTAAATAACTTCAAACCCAGACAACCTTTAGAGCAAGCCTTTAACCCTTTGTTTTGGATGACTTTAATCT
The DNA here is from genome assembly GCA_964345615.1 of uncultured Actinomyces sp. Taxonomy (GTDB): domain Bacteria; phylum Actinomycetota; class Actinomycetes; order Actinomycetales; family Actinomycetaceae; genus Scrofimicrobium. The sequence goes on from CAYFRQ010000095.1 coordinate 1,507, forward strand.
GGGGTGCAATACTTGCCTTCATCACAGGTCAAGCCTTTGCTGGATGGGCGCTTATAAACTTTGGTTCCCCAATGTGGGAAGAAAACCTCAATGTTCAAAGCACCATCAACCCTATTGCACTCCTACTAATGAGCATCATCATTAATCCTTTAGCCGAAGAAATCATCTTTCGCGGCATTATTTATGACTGGCTACGTAGCCAACTACCTGCATGGGCTGGTGCAATAATTGCAACCTCGCTATTTTCTCTCATGCATCTGAACTTGGTTCAAATTTTGGTTGTAGTGCCTTTTTCATTCATCCTTTGTAGCGCCTATGAAGCGAGCAGACGGGTTTGGGTCACTTGGGTACTCCACATGGGTTTCAACGCCGCAGCGCTCATTCCTGCATCGTTACTGACGTCATTTATGGACTTAGGTCCAGCGCTAAT
>CAYFRQ010000095.1:2036-3591 GCA_964345615.1 uncultured Actinomyces sp.
AGAATCAATGGAAATGCTCTCTACGGTTCCTCATTTACAGACCCTTTTCATGAAAGAAAACTCTGAACTTATAATGACACCTTCCGGAGCAAAACCAGTATTCTCAATGGAAATGATGTACTTCATCGATCCCGAATACAAGTTCCGCAAAGTGAGCCTTCTAACTAAACTTTTTGGTAAAAGAGTTTGATTAAAAACTAAAAGGGGAGAAACTAAAACTAGTTTCTCCCCCTCTAGCCAGAAAGGAAAACAAACAACAACTGAGAACTACACAAACACCAAGAGGACATGCCTACCTCTTAGACTTACAGAGCGTATCCCCAAATACCCTCGTGTAAATGATACAACCAATAATATCAAATATGCAAATTAAAACAAGGGGATATGTCAATGAATCAAATCTTTCTTGATATTGACGGAGTTATCGCTGACTTTCATAGTCACTTTCGAAATTGGATTATCAACGGACTAATACCTGAAGCAATACAAATACCACCTTTGATTCCTCCAGTATGGTCTTATACCGAAATGGGGACCTTCCCTAGTAACCAAGACTTTGTCGCTGCGTACAAGCGCGTACAACGACTCGGTTTCCACGAGGGTGTACCAACTTACCCTGGAGCCGTAGAAGCCGCTCTACGGCTAAACCAGGCCCTCCCTGTTACGCTTTTAACGGCTCGTGATGATCAAAAACATACTGACATCTGGCTGGAAAAAGTTGGACTAGGTTATTTGCCTATCATTTACGCTAACCAACCTAAACACCAATATCACCAGAAAAACATCAACTCAGTTTTCATTGAAGATTCTCCCAGCCAACTACTTGGTCTAGCCTCTACTGGGGCCAACTACGCAATCATTGACCACCAATACAACAAACACGTACCCGGTGATCGCTACACTTCTCTTACAGATCTAGTTACAACCTTGCTCTCGTAAATGCATAATCTATGTTAGGGTTTCACCAAACTTCGGGGCTGATCGGTTTCGACGGTTTGCATAAATTAATAAGGTTCGGTGCAGATGGGAATTCTGCTTAAACATCCCACAACCAAATATCTGCCGAAGATAATCTGGTTCTGGCTGCCTAGAACAGCCACCTGCCTCACAGACGCATCTAAGTGAGATTGCAGGTCGCAGATGCAACGCTCCTTTGCAGCGTAAGCAAAGAGTCCTAGCGGCAGTTGTGGCCGTATTACCTGGTGAGATTCCAAGTAGGTACTTCGAGAACCATCTTTCATAAGTAAATCTTGAAACCAAAGGTGATGCCGATATCCTTTGGCTTAATAGCCTTGTTAATGGACCAGGCCGGACGCGGGTTCGATTCCCGCCAGCTCCACAAATTAATGCAGCCTCGCTATCAAGGGATACGCCTTTGGTAGCGAGGCTTTTTTCTTCTTAATTCCAACAAAACCAAACAAAGGAGGTAATCACGATGAGCTTTACAATGGATATGATAGATCCTTTAAGGACACCAAATAAAGAAAATACAACTCCAATCAAGTCTGAAAAACCAATCACCTTTGCCCAAAAAGCAATCCTTATTGCAAGTGCC
>CAYFRQ010000096.1:0-3541 GCA_964345615.1 uncultured Actinomyces sp.
ACTTCTTGCCCACTCATGATGAACGAACGCACCAGGGGCACAGCCCAGAAGAGGAGCACCGTCATGACAAACGGCAAAAGAAAAACGTAGGGCGCAACCTTCTGCGAATAGAGAAGCTTCTTCACCAATACCACCCGTTTCAGCAGCCACCTTCATCGACGACCGCTATGCCGGCTTCAGAACTACGAGCAACTATTTACATCGTTGTAAACAAAGTTAGCACAGCACCACAGATTCTCTGCAAATCGTTACCGTTTCGAAATAAACGAATTAGTTTCGCCTGGTCAGCGCGGGATACGGGTTAATTTGGGCGAGGACGAGTTGCCCCGCGAACCCTATAACCGCTTCTACAACGTGAGAGTTGATTCACGTAGAACCAGCGAAAACGGGGCTTTGAAGATTCTGTGCCCCTCTGGCGCTGAGCCATCCACACGGCTCTCAGCAAAATCCAACGCCTTCACGGCGATCTCTTCCCGGCCTGCGTTCACTGTCGAAAGTGCAGGAACGGTATAGGCGGTCTCGGCAATGTCGTCAAACCCCATCACCTGAACCTGCCCGGGTACGTCAATGTGGTGGCTGTGAAGGGCTCTCATGGCGCCGATTGCCAGGACGTCGTTCATTGCGAAGACTGCATCAAACTCAACCTTGTTCCGGATCGCAGCCTCCACCGCTTCCGCGCCAGTCTTCAACCACCAGGGGTGTGCTGGACTCAGCAGCAACTCTGGCTGCACGGGCATCCCCGCCGCCAGAAGCGCTTGCGAATACCCCTTGAAGCGCAGTGAGCCGGACCCGGCCTCAGCCTCAGGAACGTAGCCCAGCAACGCAATTCGCCTAGCACCGGTCGAGATTAGGTACTCCGTGGCGGCACGCGAGGCCTCGACGTTCGACATGGTGACGTGGTCGGTGCCGGCGCCAAAGATGCGCTCTCCTAACAGCACCGTCGGGTACCTGTTGGAGATGAGCGCGACGTCTTTCTGGGTAAGCCCTAGTGGGGAGTAAATCAGAGCATCCGAGGTTGACCGCCCATGGTTGGCAAGAAGATGTTGTTCACGTTCCGGGTCACCCCCCGTGACCTCCAGGAGAATCCTAAGGTCACGTCGCTCAGCTTCACCTGTCACGGACTGCGCCAACTCAGCAAAGTACGGGATCGTCAGCTCCGGGATAGCTAGAGTCACAAGCCCTGAACGACCGCTTCGTAGGCTCCGCGCGGACGCATTCACGCTGTAGCCCAGCTGGTCGATGGCCTGCTCGACTTTTTCGCGCGTACTGTGGCTGACGTGGGGGTACTTGTTTACAACGTTAGAAACCGTCTTTAGGGAGACTCCGGCAAGGGAGGCAACGTCATTCATAGTCACGCTACGACTTCTGCCACTATTGACATTCATTGCACGCCACCGTCCCTAAGCCTGCCGCTAAGTCTACGCAGGCTTTGCACTACGTGATCCTGACCGGCCGGTCAGAAGCGAACCATGTAGCCTGGACCGATGACTTCTCACCAGCCCACGCAAGCAAGTGCAAAGGTGCTGGTGGCCGTCGGCGGAATCGGTATCCTCGCCCTGATCGTCCTCCCCTGGGTTTTGTTGTCCTCCTCGCCCGCCGACAACTCGGCGGTGACCCTCGGTTACCTGCAGCTCTTGGTGATAAACCCGTTAGTGTTCGTTCTTGGCGGGATCTACGCGTGGGTGAAACAGCGCCCCAGCTTCCCATGGGTCATCGCGATTTACAGTGTCGGGTTCGCGGGGTCGCTCTTCGTCGTGTTCAACTCCACAGCCTGGGTGTACTTGCCCATCTACCTGCTCCTAGTCCTCGGCGCAATCCTGCTCGACAAAGGCTTCGATAACCTGTTCCGCTGGTTTCGAACCCGTAGGGGCAAGAAGAAGCAGAAACCACAAGAAGACGCAGGGTCCTAGCAACGGCCACCGTAGGTCACACAGCAGGCGGCCTCGCGCCATGACGAATGGAACACGTCAGTGGCCCAGGAGCGCACCCGGTTCTTAGTTAGGCTGGGTTCTAGAAAGGCCTCCCTTTGAACAATCCTCGTTTCTTCACTGTGCCCGGGAGCGACCGCCAGTACGACCGCAGCTGGATGCTCGGCGTACTACTGGTTTCTCTGGCACTCACGCTTCTCCAGGTCAGTTCGGTGAACAACCTGTTGCCCTCGATCGAGACCGCTATGTCGGCGTCCGAATCAGGGATTCAACTGATCTTGTCCGGCTACGCCCTCGCTGTCGGTGTTGTGCTGGTCCCGGCGGGCCGCCTGGGCGACCTCTTCGGCCGCTCCAGCATGTGGGTCATTGGGCTCGCTGTTTTCACGGCCGCTTCCCTGGGAGTCGGCCTGGCAGGATCAATCACTGTCCTGAACCTGATGCGCGTCCTGCAAGGCATTGGCGGCGGTTTGTTCTCCCCCCAGGTCACCGGTCTAATCCAGCAGTACTTCCAGGGTCGGGACCGGGCCCGCGCCTTCGGTTACATGGGCCTAGTAGTTGCCGCATCGGTTGCGGTCGGCCCACTTCTGTCCGGGACACTAGTTGGGATGCTGGGCGAGGATCCGGGCTGGCGCTATTCATTCTTTATCAACGTCCCCATCGGCCTGATCGGGCTACTGGCCGCCTGGAAGTTCCTGCCGTTTGGCAAAGAGCGACGCACAATCGGTAAAGGCGCCGAGGAAGCAGAGCTTGAGTACCAGGCCAGGCAGGCAGCTGCAGGCCACCCTCTCCCCAAACGGAAAAAGCAACGCATCGACCTGGACCCGGTCGGCATGCTGCTACTGACCGCGACTGTTTTAGCAATCATGTTGCCCTTCATCATCCACGGTGTTTGGTGGCGGTGGTGGCTTCTAGCCGGTGGCTTCGTCCTGCTGGGTGTGTGGGTTGCCTGGGAGAGCTGGTACGGGAGCCACGGACACTTCCCCATGGTGGACATGAAGCTGTTCAAGATCCGCTCTTTCAGCTATTGCACCGCGATCTCTGCGCTGCAGTTCCTGGGCAGTTCCACCATCTTCGTGGTCATGGCGTTGTTCCTGCAGGACGGCCTCAACGTTTCCGCTCTCACCGTGGGGATCCTGGGGTTCCCGAACGCAGTCGCGTCGGGATATGCGGCCGTGTGGGCAGGTAAGCGTGCACTGGAGCGCGGGAAGGGACTACAGGTTTTTGCCCTTGCCCTAATGGTGGGTTCCCTGGTGCTTCTGGCCGCAGGGCTCTGGGCGACGATCACCTTGGGCTGGTCCGTGTACTGGCTGATGATCCCCCTGATTCCCATGGGTTTCGGGGCTGGCACCATGGGGTCGGCAAACCAAACCCAGACGATGAAGGACGTCCCCGCCGCGCACGGCGGCACCGCCGGGGGCCTGCAACAGATGACTCAGCGCATCACGACGGCAATCGGCAACGCTGTGATCACCGGTGTGGTCTTCTCCGTGTACGCCGGTGGCGCCAGCGCAGATGGTTGGCTGTGGGGAGCAACGGCCGGCCTTGGTGTCATAGCCGTGTTCCTGACGGCTGCACTGACTCTCGCAATCGTCTTCTGGAAAAGACAGCCAAGC
>CAYFRQ010000097.1:0-1832 GCA_964345615.1 uncultured Actinomyces sp.
AGCTCCTTGGCGCGCTCCGCAAGTTCACGGAACTTCACGAACTCGTTACAACGCACGCACGGATTCGGCGTGTGGCCCGCGCGGTACTCAGACAGGAAGTCAGAGATGACCCGCTTTTCAAACTCCTCGGACAGGTCCCAAACCTGGTACGGGATCCCGATGATTTCAGCGGCGCGTCCCGCGTCCTCCGTATCCTGGGCCGAGGAGCAACCGCGAGCGCGGACCCCACACGATTGCGCGGCCTGGGACAGGACCATGTGAACCCCGGTAACGTCGTGCCCCGCCTCAACCGCAAGCGCCGCGGCAACGGCGGAGTCCACACCGCCGGAAAGCGCGGCGAGGACCTTCACTTCGTCACCCGCACTGACACTTAGTCGCCCGAGCTGAGCAAAGCCAGCTGTTCCAGGAGCTGCGGCACGACCTCGGCAACATCCCCAACGACCGCGAAGTCTGCGATCTCCAGGATCGGCGCGTCCGGGTCATCGACCACAGCCAAGATGTTTTCCGAGGCAAGCACGCCGCTGACATGGTGGATTGCGCCTGAAACCCCAAGCCCCAGATATACCTTGGGGGCGATGGTCTCGCCGGTTTGCCCGATCTGGCAGGCACGCGGTAGCCACCCTTCGTCGCAGACAACGCGGGTTGCCCCAATCGCGGCACCCAGGGCGTCGGCTAGGGATTCGACCAAGTCTGTGTCACCGTCGATCCCTCGTCCAGCAACAATCACAACTTCTGCATCTGAAAGGGGGATACGTTCGCCGCGGGCCTGCGGGGTGCTGGAAACCACCTGGACAGCCTCTGCGGCAGGTGAGAGTTCGAAGGTGAGGGTTTCGGCTTCGGTGGCCTTGCCCGCAGGGATTTCTGCGCCCTCTTCAGGGCCTACACCGGGGCGCACGGCCATGATGGCAGGCATTTCTCCCGTGAAAGAAGTCTTCCAGGAGCCCTGCAGGGCCGACTTGAGGCCAACCAGCGCACCGTCTTTGACCTCGACTCCCGAAACGTCGATCCCAACACCCAGGCCGCGAGCGGTTGCAACCATTGCGGCGGCAGCCCTGCCAACGTAGGTGGAGGGGATCAGGACGCCGGACAGGTCCGGGCAGGCGTCCATCGCAGCCGCGAGCGCATCGGCGCATGCGGCAGGGACACGGGCGTCAAAACCTGGGGCGTCTGAGGAGAAGACTTGGTCGGCACCCAGCAAAGCCAGCTCAGCGACGTCTGGGGCGCTCCCCAGGTACAAGGCACAGACCTCACCTGTCGTGAGCGTGCTCGCAAGCGACAGCAGCTGCTGCGAAGCTTTCGTGCCTGCGTGGTCATCTGGGTCTGGTGACGGTTCGACGACGACTAACAGAGAAGAATCTAAGCGGCTCATTTCGCTACCACCCCAAGTTCAATCAGGTGCTGGGCCAGGTCGTTTCCGCCCTCGCCCGAATCAGCAACAATGGTCCCCGCGGTCCTGGGGGAATGGTCAGCCGTAAGCATCCGGAGCGAGGCAGGCTGGCCCAGCGCGCCGGTGTCCGCCCCGGCTTCTTCCGCCAGCTGCTCTAGATCCCACACGTCCAGCGGTTTGGAGCGCGCGGCCCGCAGGTCCTTGAAGCTGGGGTAACGGGGTTCGTTGACCTGGTCCGTAACTGAAATGACTACCGGGGTGGCGGCCTGGAGCGTGTCCTCCCAGCCGTCGACCTTGCGTTTGCCCTGTGCAATGTAACCGTCACCGTCAGCTGACGCCTGGACATCGAGCTCAGCAACAACATCAAGAAGGTGCCAACCTAGTGCCTGCGAAACCGCTGCGGGCGTGGCTGACGCCGACCCGTCAAAGCTCGCCATTCCCGCAA
>CAYFRQ010000097.1:1932-3512 GCA_964345615.1 uncultured Actinomyces sp.
CGTTTCCGCTTCCGACTCCCGTAGGTGATAAGGCATGAGAGAGTCTGCACTTGACCGGCTCACAGGCGCCGTGTTGCAGCCGAGCCTCCAAAGAGCAGATCGCGAGAACCCGAACCCCAGCCGCATCGGGGTCTATCCCAGCGACGGCGGGGGCCTCGACATCGCAGTGGTCGCACCGAACGCGACCGCCATGGACTTCTGTGTCCGCCGTGGAGACAGGTCGGGCGCGAAAGAGGAACGCTGGAACCTGTACGGCCCAACCGACGGCGTCTGGCACGGACACGTCGACGGCCTCGGTGAAGGAACGACCTACGGCTTCCGCGCCTTCGGCCCCTGGGACCCAGATCGAGGCCTCTATTTCAACCCTTCAAAACTACTTCTGGACCCGTACGGCCGCGGGATAGCGGGGCAAGTTGACCTGTCCCCCGCCCTCTACGCTCACCACGTCGACCACGATCTCTATCCAAAGACTTACCCACTGGTGAAGTCCAACCTGAACTCAGCAACCCATGCCCCGCAGTCGGTAGTGGTGCAAAACCACTTCCACGTGCAGAAAGGGCCGCGCGTCCCGGCTGCCGAGTCCATCATTTACGAGCTCCACGTCAAGGGGTTCACCAGAAACATCCCCGGGGTTCCTGAGGAACTACGGGGAACGTACGCGGGCCTTGCTCACCCGGCAACAATCAAGTACCTGAAGGACCTTGGCGTGACGACGCTGGAACTGTTGCCGATCCACGCGAAGATGGACGAACCGTTCCTCACCGAACGCGGGCTGACGAACTACTGGGGTTATTCGACGATGTCGTTCTTCGCCCCCGAACCCAGCTACGCTACAAAAAGCGCGCAGGAACGCGGCGCGGGTGCCGTTGTTGATGAGTTCCGCGGGATGGTGCGTCTGCTGCATGATGCGGGACTCGAAGTGATTCTCGATGTGGTTTACAACCACACGTGCGAGGGCGGGGATACCGGTCCCACCGTCAGCTTCCGCGGACTGGACTCGCAGATGTACTACAGGCGGACGCCGGACCGCCCTCACACGATGATCGATGACACGGGCTGCGGAAACACCGTGAACTTCTCTGAAAAACGCGTCGTGCAGATGACGCTGGACTCCCTACGCTACTGGGTGGAAGAAATGGGGGTTGACGGTTTCCGCTTCGATCTAGCGACCACCCTTGGCCGGCTGGACACGGGCTACACCCCGTACCATCCGTTCCTGATCGCGGCCGCAACCGACCCGATCCTTCGGGACGTAAAGCTGATTGCTGAGCCCTGGGACATGGGACCCGGGGGCTGGCAAACGGGGAACTACCCGTCACCGTTCCAGGACTGGAACGACCGCTTCCGTGACTCTGTCAGAAAGTTTTGGTTGACCGACTTCCAGCAGATGGCCGCCGGGCGGGAGGCCGCGGGACCCAGCGACCTGGCAACTCGAATCTCCGGGTCACGGGACCTGTACTGGAGGCAGAGCGCACCCAGCGCCTCTATCAACTTCATCACAGCGCATGACGGTTTCACCATGGCGGACCTGACCATGTACAACCACCAGCACAACCTTGCGAACCTGGAAGACAACAGGG
>CAYFRQ010000098.1:0-3406 GCA_964345615.1 uncultured Actinomyces sp.
GTGACGGTAGTATAAATAATCAAAATAAGGGGTCTTTATATAATACTTTTAGTAGTATTTTTGGAGAGTTTAATAAAAAAGAAAATATAGATGGTTTCAAAAAAGAAGTTAAGAGTGTGGTTACAAGAATTACTACATGGGTACGACAAACGTTTACTAATTTGTTTAAAGGAACAAAAAAAGACGCAGAAGATGCTACAAAGAAAACGAGTAAATCGATTTTAGATATGTTAAAGAAGCTTAACATTAAACCTCAGCTTTCTAAAATATGGAACGATGTTAAGACGTTTCTTAAAAATAAAGTTAACAAAATTAAAGCCGATAAAGAAAATCCATTTTACGGTATAGTGCTTAGTATAGAAGAAATGTATATTAACGCTATAGGTAAAATAAACGATATATTTTATAACATAAAAAAAAAAATAAAGATATATGTTAATAGACTGAAGAATTTGATAGAAGTATTTAAATCCTTTAAAACGGGAGACTGGTTTGCGACATTATCGGATGGCGCTTTATGGCGTCCATTAATGAATTGGATAGATAGCATCATTACTAAGTTTGATAATCTTAGTGCTAAAATTAAAGGTATTCCAAAAGCTATTCATAGTGGTATTAAGTCAGCTATAAAGTCTACTAACAGTAATATAGAAAACGGTATTGAAAATATTAAAAAGAATATGCGGGTATTGGGGGCAAGGGCTCAAACATTCTTTATGGGCATAGAAGCCGCCGCGGAAGTAATTAGAGGCGGTGGTCCACAGGAAACAGGTATTCAAAAAGGCGGTTTAATATGGTTCTTAGCTCAATGTAAAGTTCGTTGGGAACACTTTGTTGAAGAGTTAAAAGACGGTCTTGATTGGGATACTATAATGAAGATAGACGAGCTAGAGAAAATTTTAGGTCGTTTAATCCGCGTAATTGGATCGACGTGGTTAAAGATAGGTCTTGCTAAAATGGCTCAGGGAATAGGTGATTTATTTAGTAACGTAGCATCTAGTTTAGATAATTTAACTAGTGTTGTAAAAAAGAAAGAAGATATAGGTAAACTCCTACTTCAAATAGCTTTCGCAGTACTTATGCTAGTGGGAGCGTTTATGGCTTTAGGTACGATGGATGCAGGCGCCCTTGCAAGCGCTACGGCAGCATTAAAACAAATTTATGGAGTTTTGGCGTTGCTGTTTGGTTTAGTATCCGGTATGTTACTTAAAATGCAGGGTTCTGGTAAAAAGTTTGGAAAAGCTACTTCACTTTCTCAAGCATTAGGTAATGGCTTGGAATCCTGGTTTGGTAACAAGAATACCATGAAGCAAGCGGCTTATTTAATAGTTGGTATTGGAGCCGGTATATTACTTATGGCTGCGGCATTTAAAGTATTGACTAAAGCTATATATTTATCTGATCCTAAAACCGTAGAGCAGTCTTTACGAGTTCTTAAGTGGATAGTTGGATTACTCGTTGCCGCAATTGTATTTATAAAATGGGCTACTGAAAAGTTTGGAAGTAAAGGCGGAGTTTCTGGTGGTATTGATATTTCTAATAAAACAATAACTTCTACAATATCGCCCATTGCAGAAAATCTTAAAGGATTTGCGGTGGCCTTGCTTAGTTTAATTGCTGGTTTTGTAGCTATTTCTATGGTTATAGATAAGTATTATAAGAAAAAAGACGGAACTATAGATTATCAAAAGTTTGCAGTAACCGGATTAGTATTAACGCTTATGGCCGGCGCAGTTATGGCGTTCGCTATAGGAATGACACGTAAAGCTCAGCAATTAAAAGGAGTTGACGCTAAAACATTAAAGGCCATGTCTAAAATGATGAAACCTTTTGTATTAGGTTTGTCTTCGTTAATTTATGGTTTTAGAGCATTAACTAAAATTATTGATAAAATAAAGAGTCCTAAAACATTTAAACATGCTACAGCGTTATTAGCGGGTATGACCGTTGGTATGATGGCCTTAATGATATTAATTACTGGCCTGGCTAAAATGATAACCACGGGTAAAGATACTTCAGACGTTAACATAGTAGAGTATGCTAATGGCGACGGTAAACAAAAAGATATTTTTAAAAAGAATAAGTCTTTCACTGGTGGCGAAAATGTAGCTAAGTCTATTACAGAAATTACGAAAGTAATGGCCGCTATAGGCGTTGCTATTAAGTTAATTGCTTCTGCATATTCTTCAATAGTTACATCTATTGACAATATAAAGAACCCTAAAACATTTAGTACTTCTATTGGTATTTTTGCAGGTATTTTTGGAGGGTTCTTTTTAATTATATCTATATTTGCTCTATTGGCTAAGGTGTCGACTCCAGAAAGTTCAGCAACTATAAAGGCCTTAGGGATTACTATGCTTCTTATTGCGGCATCGGTACTTATAGTCGGAAAAGCCATAACAAATATGGCTGAGGCTTTTCAAGAGTTAGCTTCTAAAGAAGGTGGTAAAGATGCTGTTAATAAAGCGTTATTGACTATTAGCATATTTATAGGAGCGATTGTTGGTATATTTGCTATATTGTCGGCGATATCTTCAACAGGGGTTGGAGCAGCTGCATTAGGAGCCGGAGCCGTTATTTTAATCGCTATAGCCGCTTCTATTGTACTGATAGCCGTTTCTGTTTATATTCTTAGTAAAGGATTGTCGGTGTTAGTAGATGCCTTCATTAAAGCCGCCTCCGCTGGAGAAGAATTGGCTAAAGGTGTAGATGTGCTGATAGGACTTATGCCAAAAATAGGAGAATTAATACGCTTGTTTGTAAGAGCTATAATAGGCGGTTTTGTTGGGGGATTATGGGAAGCAAGAGCGGATCTAGCAATAATGCTTACTAAAATTATATTAGCTATTATAGAAATGATGTCTAAATATGCCCCCAAAATAATGAAAGCCTTATCCGATTTTATGGACGGACTTTCTGCCGAAATGCCGACGTTTATCGACGCATTAGAGAGATTTTTGGAAGCCGCGGTTGATGGCCTGTTAGATCTTTGTTATACTGGTGGTAAAATTAGGTTAAAAATAAAATTAATTCCAGTGGCTTTATGGGCGGGTTTTATTGATGAATTTAGAAATCTTATTGGTTTAAATAAAGATGGAAAAGTAATAAAAGATAAAAATGATCCTGATTCAATATGGTCAATTGGTAAAAATATTATCCTGGGATTAATTGAAGGATTAAAAGAATGTATCGGAGATTTGAAGAAGAAAGCCGTTGAGTTATGGGATACAATTAAAAACGCTTTCACAGGGAAAGAGGGGGCAGATACTGGATCGCCATCTAAAAAAATGCGTACGTACGGTACCTATATCGGTGAAGGATTAGTACTAGGTATGGACGATTCTGCGCAAGCGATCGGTAAAGCAGCAATACGCATGAGCGATTCTATTATGGATCCTATGGA
>CAYFRQ010000099.1:0-3354 GCA_964345615.1 uncultured Actinomyces sp.
GTGGGTGCATTATTTTTAATATCCCACTGCAAACTAACATCGTCTGGTAGTTCCAATGCGCCATAAACCGCCCAAGACTCAAAATCCACATAAGTCTGCAAAACAAGACTATTAGTACTATCTTTTAGATCATCTATTCCATCTGCCATTGTTGTCAAAGCCGAAGTATACAAGCCACCAAGAACTGGAATACCAATTAATAGAAAAGATGCTCGGATAAACAAATCTTTAAGTCTATTAGTTTGCCTTCCACCCCTCATCTGTTTGTTTTTTCCCATCAACAACATAAAAATGGTGAAAACTAAAAATACAGGAATAGTTACAGCCCAAGAAAGGTTATAGAGTGGCACAATCCAAGAAGCCATAAAATCAGAAATAGCCAGATAAAAAGGATTATCACTTGAACCAGCATCACCTGAAAGAGCGCTAGCAAGGGTTGGCGAAATCTGAGCAAAACCCTGATACATCAAACTAAAAGGGTTAAGCCACTGAGCAACACTGATTCCCACACTCATAAAACCGGTCACAAACTTTGCCATAGAAACAGCAAACTGCATCATAAACGTACCGGCTTTACCAATTATAGAACCAAGACCCCCACCAGCGGCGGTATCTAAACCCATACCTGAAAGCAACGCGCCATAATACATATAGCCCGTTACACCTTCGGTACCACTGACATTATCTAAAGCCTTGTAATCCAAAGATGACGATGCATTTGTCACCCATGACATCAAAAAGCCAACATCATCCCTGTTCTTACTGGTGTATCCAACCGCAGCGCCGGCAGAGGCCGGATTACTAAGGATTTGAACCCACTCTTCACTAAGACCCGCACCATCTCCTGCATCCGGAGATACCGAAACAGAGAAATACGAAGAAATCGCTGAAGCCGCACTATAAAAAGACCACTTACCCTGGTCAATATTGTCAACGTTAGTCTGCTGGGTTGTGTTTTCGGTTTCAGTATCTTCAGTGTCTTCAGTCTGCTCAGTTCCAGTGTCTTCTACTGACGGATCAGCATACGCCGGAACCACTGAAACTGAAAAGGTTCCAGTTATAACCACTAACAATGCAATAAGCATTGCCAATATCCGTGCTACAAAACCACTTTTACTAATCCTCATAGCATCGGTTACTTCAGTAGCCATAAATTAACCCTCCCCTTATACTGCCCATCACACAAAAACCCCCTCTAGTCTACCGGCTCCTGGGCAATACTGAAATGCCACCAGATACATTCTTCTTATTTTGCTGCAATCTTTGTTCAGATTGAGATCTACGCCTAGATGGAGCAAGTGTCCTTTCAGATTTTCTCACCTGAGTATTTTCCTTTTGTAACTGTCGTCTTACCTGCTTTTGTCTTCTTCGAGCAATACGATTTTGTTCTCGTTTTTGCGAAGCAATCTCCGCCGCCACCCGAGACTCTTCTCGGGCCGGATTGATACCCAAAGCCAAGTCAGTACGAAAAACTACATTGGTATGACCCCGGCGCAAATAGCTAAACTTCTCACCTTTGTATGTAATCAATTTAACCAAATCCGGTGGAATAGCCTGTGACAAAGCAACTTTGTATTTCTCAGCCACCACATCACGCATAGGACCTAAAATAGTCCAATCGGCAGCATCAAACTTATTAAAAGGCTGCTCCTCAATCATTTTCTCTGCGTCATCATATAAATACGCAACCCGACCCCCACGTCGATACAATGCATCGATTTGATCAGAAACATATTCTTTGATGTCTTCATCAATCTGATCCGCACCGTGGATAACCAATACATCGCCAACATCAAGATTACGCACAGCAAAACCGATAACGTTAACCAACTGCGCCATCGCTACGCCTTTACCACGCTGCATCAGGGAAGAAAAGTCGTAAACAACTCTTTGTGCGTCCTTAACATTATCAATCTCATCATTGGTATAAGTGTTGAACAAATCCCCTGAGTTATCCAACATATCTTTAAACGCCATTGACAAAATATTGTAAGCATGAAGGGTATGATCATCTCTAGCGGATGAGTTGGCCAGAGCTTTGTACCGAGTATCAAAATAACTTTGCAAATCTTGAATCCTCGGCACTTGTTCATGAGGAATGCCAACAATTCTTAACTTATCGCGATTATGTTTAGCATTGTTAACCCACATACCCATATCCACATAAAACTCATTGAGAGTATCTTTCAACGAGCCCCTGATTACAGAACGATCAGAATCTGACGGCTTATAAGCCTGTTCCACCATTAAAACCAGTTTGTTTAGATGAGTTGGGAAAATGGCTAACTCTTCTTCATGAGTCCCAAACATTTCCAACATATTAATATCGCCTGTGGACATATCTAACTTGGCTGTAATCGCTGAAAACTTAGGCCCTAAATCATCAAGCTTAGCCCCGTTTAGAATAATATGAACCACCCTAGAATTACGCAGCAGGGCTGCTTGAGAAATCTTTGACCCCCACATATCACAATACCGGGCACGGTTTAGCTCTTGTTCAATAGTTCCATCAGCAACAACTACATGGTGTTCCCATTGATCTACGTCAAATAAGACTGCTCCGGTATTTACCTCACCTACCATGTGACCAACATATTCGCCTGCTGGATCAGACAGGCCGTTGGTAACTAAGTGATAACTGCCTGCATATTCTACTGAAGTGAATCCAAATCCTTTACCGCGTTTTAGATCGTTGCGAGCAAATAAAGTTGATAACTCTCTGCGTTGTTCCCCGTGATAAGGATCTACTCTTAAAGTAGAAAAACGATCTTGATACAACTGCCCCATTGTTTCAACAGTTCTCTCTAACGCCTCAAGACTTGGCGCTTTGAGTAACAAACGAGATTGAACATGCAGATAACTGGCCCCATCAAGAATTTCACCAGTTACGGTTTCTAAGTCTATTGCTGCTTTTTGACTCTTTCTTCGTGACTTATTAGTTCCGCCCTCTTGTTGTTCGCGTTCATCTAAACGACCCACCACTTCAGAACTAGCCATATTAGAATCAACCCACTCTTGCGGGCGACGAGAAACCTGTTCAAGGATTACTGCCGTAACCCCATCTTTAAGTTCACCCGGAATACGGTCTACACCCCAAAACGCCGGGTAATCATCATTAGCGCCCTCGTCATGAAAATACGCCAAAATCACATAGTAGTTTTTATCCACCATGTAATAGTCCGAACGAAACACATATCGTTCACGAGGCTTCAGGGCCATCAAGTGTGGATAATCTTTAAAAGCACCCTTTAACTGCTTAGTAATCTTTGATCGCTTTTTGCGCTCTTTAATACTAAGTTTTTCTTCATCAACCTCTGCATCTTTACCCGTACCAGGTAAAACATTTTTACTAGT
>CAYFRQ010000100.1:0-1624 GCA_964345615.1 uncultured Actinomyces sp.
CCTCGGGGGTTCGAATCCCCCATCCTCCGCGATCAGCCCGGGGCTTCCTTGGGTGGCAAGTTGCGACCGCACTCCGCCCGGAACCTCGGCCGACTTTGTCTAGCCGACACCGGCAGACAATGAATGTCGCCGACGACTTCGACAAGAGGAGCAGGCCGTGGCCATTAGGACCATACAGATCGCAACCGACAGCTTCGATGGAAAAGACCTCGTGGAATGGGAGACCGTCACCGTGTCCGTTGACCGGGACGCGTGGGAGCTCCACCTGAGTGCTGAGAACCGCGACAGACTTCTGGATGCGCTACGGCCCTTTACCGAAAACGAACCTAAGGTTGCGCGACCCGTAGCGCGTGGTGGGCGCTCCCGGGTTCGCGGAGGAACTCAAGGCAGCAGTGACGCTTCCCAAAACCGAGCGGCCATCGCTAAGTTTGTCGAGGAGCACGGCCTTGGTCAGGTTGGTCCCCGAGGTCGGATCAAGGCTGACTTCGTGAACGCGTGGGTCGCTGCCGGTAGACCCGACGCCATCAGCTAATGACAGAACGAGCTACTGAGCCGGGGCGCAAAACTCTGCCAGTTCTGCGTAAGCGGCCCAGTGCTCGTCCGAAACAGCCTTCATCTCTTCGAGGTCTACAGTCGTGTCCTTCTCAACCTGGATGCGCTGGTCAAACTCCATATGGATGAGCCCCAGCTCATAGGTCTTAAGCGCCTTTTCGCGAAACTCATCTGATGCAGCCCTTTCCCCCAGATCTTTTATCACTTCCAGATATTCGCGTTGCAGATCGATCGTGTCCTGGGGGTTGAGAGACTCCGGGTCGTCTAGTAGCGCCAGGCTCGCATCCGCAAGTTCCATCGCCGCTTCTTGGAGCAGAGCGCAGGCCTCTTTGTCCGTGAGTCCCTGCTCCGACTCCGCTTCAGCGGGGTCTTCTTGAACTGCTTCTTCTTAAACGACAGCTTCAGTCGGGCCGGACTCTGGAACCTGAAACTCAACAGTGTCCGACTTGGAAGAACAGCCCAACCACACTCTAAGGTTTACTCGAGCGGATCTTGGAAATGGGGCTACAGAACGTCACCCTGGCTGATACCAGCTTCCCTGATGCTACGAAGCTCACCAGCGATAGAAATCAAAGCCTGGATCTTTGCCGCCTCAAAGAGCTGTTCAACAGTCGGGTCCTGCCCGATCTGCTGGATCGCAGCGTCGAGGTCGGCGGCAGCCCTATCCATACGGTCCTCATCAGGGCCGAAGTAGCCAGCTGCTTCATCCACCGAGAAGCGGCGTTGCGGTTGCTGCCTCGGCTGAGGTTGCAGGGCCTGTTCCGGTGCGGGTTGGGCCTGGGCTTCAAACTGCGGGTTTTCGGGCACGTCATTCATCTCCTGCATGGGGATCGGGTTGGCCATGGTGGCTCCTTCCAACTGGCTTACGTCACCAGCCTACCGACGCACAAGCAGACTGGCACGCACCGCCTTTTCCGCTTCGGCTGCGAGCTGTTGCCCGATAAAGGCCTTTTAACCCAGTTTTGCGGCAACAACTCGCAGCCGAAGCGGAAAAAGGAGGGAGCTAGAAGTCAGGGGCGGGGACCGCCTGGGCCTCGATGTCCACCTTCCCCACGGCAACTTCCACCTCGAT
>CAYFRQ010000100.1:1724-3297 GCA_964345615.1 uncultured Actinomyces sp.
GCCGCCAAACGCAGGGAGAGGACGGGCGGCATCTGTTCAAGAGCTTTGGGAAGAAACAGGACAGCCGCGTCTCTTTTTCTGTGGGGCTTCGCGGGGCTCTCGCAGGATCGAACGCGCAGGCTCTCTCCCTCACGCACCAAGCTCCAGCCGTCCGTGCCTGGGCCATCAACGTCCAACACAGCAGAATCAAGATCAGCGAAGGCAAGTTGTAGTTCGGTCCCCGCGACGTCGATGTCAATCTCGGCTAGACCGGTCACGCCCGCTTCGACACGCATGCTGTTCTCCTGTCCGGGGCGCCCCCCTCAGACGTCCGTAAGCCCCAGCCTACGTCGACCACAATCGCCGCTGTAGCAAATAGTGAGACAGAATGGCGCATTCCCATGAGATTCATAGACTTATGCGACCGCCATCATCAGTGATCAGAAAGACCAAGGCATTGAAAAAGACTGAAGCTACACCCCAAAGAGGTGAGTGGACAGGACAAATAGGGTTCATCCTGTCAGCCGTCGGATCTGCTGTCGGGCTTGGAAACATCTGGCGTTTCCCCGGCGTCGCCTATGAAAGCGGCGGGGGAGCCTTCCTGATCCCCTACCTGATTGCCCTGCTGACCGCTGGCATCCCGATCCTGTTTCTGGACTACTCCATCGGCCACCGGTTCCGGGGATCCCCTCCCCTCGCGCTAAAGCGACTGGCGGGCAAGTTCGGTGAAGGCATCGGCTGGTTCCAGGTGATGATCTCAGTCTTCATCGCCCTTTACTACACGGCCGTGCTGGCTTGGGCATCCAGCTACTTCGTCTACTCTTGGGACTTGCGCTGGGGCGACGACCCCACGGGATTCTTCGTCGGCGAATACCTGGGGGCCCCAGACGACACCATGTTCTCGACCACGTTCCAGCCCAGCGTACTGATCCCGCTGGTGTTGATGTGGGTGATAGCACTCGCGATCATTGGAGCAGGGGTCGCGAAGGGCGTTCAGCGCCTCAACGTGTTCGCAATCCCGTTACTGGTTGTCGGATTCCTCATTCTCGTTATCCGCGCCCTCTTCTTGCCCGGGGCTGCTGATGGGCTGAACGCGCTGTTCACGCCGGACTTCGCTGCCCTTACTAACCCAGGTGTGTGGGTTGCTGCGTACAGTCAGATCTTCTTCTCGCTCTCCGTTGGTTTCGGGATCATGATGACCTATGCGTCGTACCGTCGCCGCAAGTCGAACATGACCACGCCTGGATTGGTCGTCGCGTTTGGCAACTCCTCATTCGAGATCCTGGCTGGCATCGGAGTCTTCTCAACACTGGGGTTCTTCGCACACCAGCAGGGCATCGCCGTTTCGGAGTTGGAAGGTCTGAAGGGGGTCGGACTTGCGTTCATGACATTCCCAGCCATCATCTCTGAAATGCCTGGCGGACACTACTTCGGAGCCCTGTTCTTCGGTTCCCTTGTCCTGGCCGGAATGACTTCCCTGATGTCCATTTTGGAAGTTGTTTTTGCGGGCATCATGGACAAGTTCAACTTGACGCGCGTGAAGGCCGTGTACGGCCTCGGCGTTCCCCTCGCTGCCGCCTCCGTATTCTTGTTT
>CAYFRQ010000101.1:0-3230 GCA_964345615.1 uncultured Actinomyces sp.
ACAACCCACGACGCCCTGTTCGTCGAGGTCATGGGAGGTAGCCTGCACCGGATGGAGCCGGCCCGCGCCCCGGAGAAACAGCCGGCCCCCCCACCGAGCGAGCCACCGATCGCCAAGGTCAACCCGTTCGTCGCGTTAGTTGGGCTATTCATCCTGACCATCCCTCTGATCCTGACTATCGACCCGGTGAGCGCCGGAGTAGCGCTGGCACTAGAAATCCTGCTGCTGCCCCTGCTTGGTTTGCGCCCGCGCACGATCTTTAGGAGGATCTGGCCGCTACTCCTGGCGACCCCCTTTGCTGTGATTTCAATGCTTCTTTACGGCGCGGAAGGAGGGCGGGTCTTCTGGCAGTTGGGGCCCGCCATCATCAGCGAAAACTCGGTGCAACTGGCGACCGCCATCGGCCTGAGAATCCTGGCTGTCGGGATCCCCGCGATACTGATCCTTTCCACCATCGACTCAACCCGCATGGCTGACGCGCTCATCCAGATCGCGCACCTGCCTGCCAAGTTCGTTCTTTCTGCGCTCGCAGGAATGCGCATGGTCTCCCTAATGCTGTCCGACTGGAAAGCACTTGCCAGGGCTCGACGTTCAAGGGGCGCGACAGGAGGCGGGCGGCTCGCAGCGTTTTTCAAAGGTTCCCTCTCTTTGCTGACCTTCGCGATCCGCCGCGCAGGAACACTTTCAACAACCATGGAGGCGCGCGGCTTCGGGACCTCCATGCCACGGACCAGGGCTCGGCACTCCCGCCTCACCAAGGCCGACGCGGTGATGCTCCTGGCCAGTGTCTTGGTGCCAGCTATCTCCATCGCTGCAGCAGTCGCCACAGGCTCCTTCCGTTGGTTTGGCCTGTGACGCAAGAACCCCAATCGAACCCGTTCGGCGAAGGTCTCAGCGAGCAGGCGGCCCACCGCTACAAGCGCGTGCGCCCCGGCTACCCTCCGGAAGCAGTCCGCGAAATCTCCTCGTGCCTGCCCAGAGGCGGGCGGGTCGCGGACCTCGGCGCGGGCACGGGACAGCTGACCCGCTCGCTAATCAAGGAAGGGTTTGGAGTCATCGCCGTGGAACCATCAGCCTCCATGCGCGCCGCCCTGACATCAGAGCCCTGGGCCAACACCGCGAACCTTGAGGTCCGGCCGACGCTTGCAGAGGACACCGGGATAGAAGCCTGTTCCGTTGATGCTGTGGTTTGGGCAGACAGTTTCCACTGGTTGAACGCGAAAGAAGCCGCCGGTGAAGCCGGCCGAATCCTGAAGCGGAACGGCCTCGCCTTCCTGCTGGCGAACCAACTGGACGTGTCCAAGCCCTGGGTCCATCGTCTCAGTCGAATCATGCGTTCTGGGGACGTGCTTAGAAACGTCCCCCCGGGTCTCCTGGGCCCGCAGTTCACCAAGACTTCCGAGCGGGAGTGGAAGTGGGAGCAAACACTTCTCACCACAGACGTGTTGGAACTCGCAAAGACGCGCAGTTCCTACCTGCGATCAAACCAGGAGTCGCGCAAACGCATGCAAAAGAACCTTGACTGGTACTTGCACAGCCACCTGGGGTTCGCCAGGGCCGAGGAAGTGACGCTCCCCTACCGAACCGTGCTGTCCGCCTTTGCACTGCGGAGCGACTAGCCGCGCGTCTTTGCACAGCTCACAGCGGGGTCCTAGTCTGGTAAGCAGCCAGTAGCCGCGGCGCGCGCCACTTACCATGAAGGGACGGCCATGACTGAACCCTCCCTGCTCGGGGTGATGCTTGGCCTGGTTTTCTACGCGATTTCAGCTTCTCCGTCACTGTTGCCAAGAAGATGGTGGTGGCACGGTTTTGTCTCTGGACCCGTCACAGCCCTGGGATACACCCTGGGCTGGGGAATCAGCAACGGAACTGGGTTTCTAGCGCGGGCAACAGGGCTCCGAGTGACCGGGCCGCCCGAGCTATTCTTCTACGTCAAGTGGACAGCAGTTGTTCTGGTCGCCGCGTGGGTTGTTTACGCGTCAGTCAAGGCTTACCGAGCGTCGAGGGAAGCCGCCCTGCTGGTAAACATCAAACCCGTGGGCTTCGGAGAATACCTGCTGGGGCTCCTTGCAACTGCCGTAATGTTCGTCATCACGATGGCGCTGGTCTACGCGCTCACCAGAATCTTTGTGATGGTGACGGACATCCTGGGCCACTGGCTGCCCTGGTTTCTGTCATGGACGGTTGCCGCTGTCGTGGCCGTCGGTGTCGTCCTGGTCATTTCAAACAAAGTTGTTTTCAGACTGTTCATGGCCTACTTCGCAAAAGCAGCGGCAGGCCTGAACGCAAGGACCAATGCCCACCTGTCGCCCCCGGCTGTGCCGGAACGCTCCGGTTCCCCCTTCTCGGAAGCTTCGTGGGAGTCCATCGGCGCGCAGGGACGCTTATTCCTGGGCCACGGCCCCTCGGCTCAAAAGATCTCAGAAGTAACTGGGCGGCCCGCAATAGAGCCAGTGCGCATCTACATTGGTCTTCCCGCCGGAGAGAAGAACATAGACCGGGTCGTCGATGAAGCGGTGCGTGAACTGCGCCGCGCAGGTGGGTTTGAGCGCGCAGTCCTGGTTGTCTACACCGCGACCGGTTCAGGGTGGGTGGACGAGTGGGTCTGCCAGCCCCTGGAGTACATGACCGGGGGCGATTGCGCCATCGTCACTATTCAGTACTCTTACCTGTTCTCAGCGGCCATGATGGTTTCCGACCGCTCGGCCTGTGAGAATGCGGGCACAGCTCTGTTTGAAGCGGTTGAGTCCGAGGTGCAGAAGCTTCCCGAAGACGAGCGCCCGCTAGTCATCGTCTCTGGCGAGTCCCTGGGTGCTTACGGGTCGCAGGCACCGTTCAGTTCCGCCGAGGACCTGAACCGCAGAACGGACGGCGCACTCTGGGTAGGTTCTCCGAGCATCTCCCGGCTCTCCTCACAACTGACGGAAAACCGACAGGGTGGCAGCCCGGAGGTCGCCCCCGTCGTTGATTCAGGGCACAACATCCGTTTCGTAAACAATCCCAGCCAATTGGATAAGGACCTCTACGGCCGCGACCTGGGGCCCTGGAACTTCCCTCGCTCCGTTTTCTTGCAACACGCATCCGACCCCGTCGTCTTTTACAACACGAGCCTCGCGTTTTCAGAGCCCGACTGGCTACGCGAGCGGGTGGGACCAGACGTGTCACCTGAAATGCGTTACACGCCCCTGGTCACGTACCTCCAGGTCCTCACGGACCTACCCGTCGGTGGC
>CAYFRQ010000102.1:0-3105 GCA_964345615.1 uncultured Actinomyces sp.
GACTCATAATGAACATCCTCTCTTAGAAGGTGTCCACACAACAGGGTCAAGGCCACTTCGTTGGGAGTGGGCCTCTTTGGAGCCGTGCCCTCGGACGAACTACTGTCCTGTGCTAAGCCTAAGTGGACATTGACTACCTGGCCCCGCCTGAGAGTTGACCGCCTAAGGGTTGTTGATGGTCAGACGGGGGAGCGATGGGCGTGGAAGAGTGGGCTCAGGCCGGGACTCCTCATTTAGGTGTAGGAGCGTCGGTTAGTGGGGTTGACCGTGGTTTAGGACGCTCTCGTCGTCGCCGGTAGGACTTCGTGTCGGGAACGTCTAGAGGTTCCCACGGGCTAAAGTTAGGCGTAGGACTAAGTGCAAGGGCTGTCCAGGAGGGCACGGTGGACGAACTGTTGCAAGGTGGCCCCAAGTACTCCATAGCAAGTTGCGTCGTCGAGACTGGCCATCGTCTTGTGGCGACTAGTGCAGACGAGCCGGGATATGAGGCTCTACGCCGCGCAGGACGCGCGTTGCTTGCCGCTGAGGTCCTCTCCTTTTCCCGGATCCAAGACGAGTCCCAGAGAAGAAAATACGGACAGGGACTCGTGTTGAGTTTGGGGTTTTACGATCGAGCGTCGGTGCGAGCAATAGAAGCGGTGGGCGGTGTTGGCGATATCCGCGAAGATAGGATTGCTGAAGAGATCGGCTTCTCAGTGGGTGGGTGGCCCTGGGGAATCCAGCTCGACCTCTCTGTCCTTGAGAGCGAAACCGACTGGCTGGGAAAACGTTACGAGTGGCCAACTGAGAATCCAGCGACGCACCTGGACCTTTTCAAGGGGCCTTTGCCGTCCCGAGCTCAGGTCAGCAAGCCAGGCATTCTACAAGTTCTGGGAAGGCGACTCCGCTACCGCTTGGGGGTTGATCACGCGTCTGGCAGTCATAACCTCTTCTGGTGGACCACGCCTCAGACAGAGGAATGGATAGTGCGACTCATCGGGCAGCCTGGCGCAGCCATCGACAGGAATGTCCGTCGCGCCTTTAACAGTTCCGTCGCGGATTTGGCCTTCGGTCTGTGGGGCAAACCCTTGAACTGCGACCCGCTCTACAACACCCCGGACGACTGGGGGCAGGTGGACCTCGAACAGGATCCGATTGCTGTGTTGGCGGTCGGGCCGATGTCCGTTCAAGCTCAAACCCACTCGGACGTTGCGGAGACGCTTGCGCTGGCAGGAAACCAGCTAACGCGCAAAGCCTTCCGCGTCCAGAAATCGGATAGAGATGTGGCGGACCCTGTGGAGCCCTACGCCGAGTTTCTCGAAAGCCTGGCAGAGGCTTCACCTGAGCGCCGCGACGCCGACGTCGTTGTTGTCTATCGTGGTGGGTTTGATGCGACCAGACCCCTAACCAAGCCTCAGTGTTCGCGGCTCCTTGACGCGGCCGACAGGCTGGTCTCTGCGGGCGTGGAAGTCGTCCTAGGCATCGGCCACCGCCAGACGAGCGTTCACAAGGCTGCCGGGCGCGAACCGCAGGTAGGAGTCTTCGAGGCGGTTACGCCTACTGCCGCTGCCAACTGGGTGCTAAAAGAACACGTCAATCACCGACTCATGAACTTAAGGCCGGACCCAGGGCAGTCGTTCTAGTCGTTGGCCAGCCCACGCAGCCTTCGCGGCTAGGAGTGGTGTGTCACCCCGAAACGCGTTTCCATCCACTTCAAATGTCCGCAGGCACCAAACGAACCTTCGACGGTTCGTATCCTGTCCGCCGCACGACCCGCCCCTCCAATAGTCGCAAGATTCGCAGGTCCGGCGATGTTCTGATCTGGCTCGCCCCTCTTAGTTGGTTCCCGACCCTTGGGGGCGATTCGTGCTGCTGCCCGGCCTACGCTTGTTCGGCAGGCGTTGATCACGAAGTGGTTAGGGAAGGTTCTGATGAGAGCAAGCATCGAGCGGCTGAGTTGGACCTGAGAGCTGCAGGAGCTCGGGTCGTCAGAGAAAGTGAAGCGGCGCGGCGAACGGGTCTTTCTTTGGAGCGGCTGTCCAGAAATACGACGAGCTGCTGCTCTAGGCGGTGAGATCCAAGGAGCGGGCCAGCTCTCTGGCTTCGCAGCTGTCGTTAGTGGACTCGGGGGAGCGGGAGAGGTCGTTGCGAGTGCTTTTCCTCGTGTGAGAACTGCCGTCGCAGAACTTCTGGCGGCTAAGGGCGCAGGCGTCGCGTATCACGCCCCGTTCATTCCTTCTGTCTCGGTTCGTAGGGAGACGCTGGAGAGCATTGAAGACGTTGAGGCTGCGGCAGCGGAGTCAGACCTGTTGGTGGTTTTGGTGCCGCACTCGGGCTACGACCTGCCGAGGCTCGCTTCGCTTGCCCCGACCACCTTGAACACTTCGAGCGTCCCGCTGGAGGCGGAGACTCTCTAGTCGGGAAACAACCGACTCTGCGGGTCATGCCTGGCAAGTGCGCAGGCTTGCGTCAGCGGCGGGCTGTTGCGCGGCCTCATCCTCGCACGCCTGGGTGTTCGGGAACTTGGCTGACTGTCCCACCTGAGGACGCTCCCGACTCCCGGAGGCTGCCAGGGGATGGCTCGCAGTTCGGTGTGAACATCTCCTATGCCGTGCTGGAGGTGCCTAATGGGTTGGCGCAGGCTTTTCCTCGTTGGTGAAGAGTTTGTGGGTGGTGGCAGCGTTGCCCTCGTCC
Organism: uncultured Actinomyces sp.; assembly: GCA_964345615.1. Lineage (GTDB taxonomy): Bacteria > Actinomycetota > Actinomycetes > Actinomycetales > Actinomycetaceae > Scrofimicrobium. The sequence goes on from CAYFRQ010000102.1 coordinate 2,674, forward strand.
TTGTCGACATCCTGTTCTACGGGCCAGGTATGGGGTCGCGGCTGATCCGACTCACTGATATCGATGGAGCCGCAGTCTTCGCCTACTGGGTTGCCCATCCTGAGGAGTACGGGGTCGTGGAGTTTGACGACGACTCGGTGGTTGACGTTGCTAAGAACTTGGAGTCTTCAGCTCGCGGTGAGTACGAGGTTGCGGGTGCGAACAAGGAATGCCTGAGGCGCGGGCGACTTGACGTTGCTAAGAACTTGGAGTCTTCAGCTCGCGGTGAGTACGAGGTTGCGGGTGCGAACAAGGAATGCCTGAGGCGCGGGCGACTTGACGGTTGAACCTCATAAGGCACGGGACGCGACCGGATGTGCGGCTCTGGCCGCCGAGGTCGACGAGTAGGGCGTAGAACCCGACTGCGTTGACCGCGAGGGACACGAGCTGCTC
>CAYFRQ010000103.1:0-3094 GCA_964345615.1 uncultured Actinomyces sp.
GGAAATCGTTCCTGATCCCAACGCCTGGAAGATCCTCTTCGTCGATGTGCATTCCATCGCGGTGCGGCATTGCGCTCTCCTAAAAAGTTGGCGGGACAGAAGCCGTGGCCCTCTTGGTCGCTGGCGACTGTCGTCCCTATTGTGTCTCAAAGTCGGAGGAGTTTCTGTGGTCTTGTGGTTCGCACTGCTACGCGCCCAGGTTGCTGCCTCGCAGCGGACCTTAAGATCGGAGAGATGCGGTCACTCGAGCGTTGAAGATTCCGCTTCGGGCCTGTTTGACTTGGTGATCTCGTAGACGAGCAACCCTACGGAGAGCGCGAAGAAGACCAGGCCTGGGACCCCATACCGGAAGCTAGTCGCGTTGCCGTTCGTCACGTTGTAGACGAGGAAACCTGCAAACGCTCCGAGCGTCAGGTGGGACTCGGTCTTCCGAAAGAAGATGATCATTGAGGCTAACGCCAAGAGAATGAAGACGAGGAGGGAAACGTCGCCGCTGAGGAAAGTGTTGAGATCGTCCCTCACGATGCCTGCGAGCAGACGCGGTGTCGCAGCCAACGCTTGACCGATCGTCTCCGTTTCTGTCATTCGCATGAACTGGTTGCTTTGGCTGAAAGGGAATACAAGCGTTTGGAACACTTGGGAGCCAACACTTGCTACGAGGGCTACGATTGCTGGTGCCATCCAAGCATTGTTGCGCCTGTCCAGGAGCGAACCCACGACCCAGGCCGATACCAACGCCCCTGCGACGACCAGGGTTGCCTGGCGGGTGAAGGCTGAAGCAACGACAGTAGCCCCTACGGCAAAAAGAGCCCAGTGGTTGCGTGTCTTCAACCATCGCCAGGCAGCGAGCAGTGTCAGCAATGACCAAAGTGCCGATAGGGACTCAGTCAGAATGCCTGCCTTGAAGGCCTGGAGGTGGAGGCTCGTGTTCACAAGGAGCATGACAGTAATGGCGCTCGCTCGGCCGAAGTGTTTTTTGAGTACGAGCGTGAGAAGGACGGTTAACGCGAGGTTTATCACAAAGACGGTCAACGCTAGGCCTTTGTAGGGTCCCAGTAGTTTCGTTGGTAACGCTGCCAGGAGAGGGAGGACGACACGCGGCTGGACTAATCCCCACCCGAATAGCGAGTCGACCTCGGGCACAGTGATCCCGTACACCGAGGTGACAGCCTCGGTCATTTCGCGAGCTGCTTCTGGCGCCTGTCCTGAGAACCTCAGCGTCATAGCGATGTAGTAGCGCGAGTCCGGGTAGACGAGCTTGCCCACCATTCGGGGAAGCACCCCCACCACGAAGCTGCCAAGAACAACGCACCACATGAGGATCTCTTGTTGGTTAATGCGAAATGCGGTTTTTAGGGAGTTCCACTTCAAGTTTGTTCTACTCACTCGTGCCGTTTTTCTGTGTTGGGAAGTGTGGCTGGTCTGGTTCTTTGGGTGCGCTTTCAATGTCTAGCTGGAGGGCACTGATGAGCATCTGCGTCCCGACGATTATCGGCAGGCCAACCATCATTGCTGTTGCGGCTGTGGCTGTGCCGGTCTTTGCGATCTCGACTACCATCCAGACCCCCGCTGCTAGTCCGAAGGTGAGAAACAGTGACCCGACTAGCGTGAGCAAGGCGATGGCGGAGAAGGACCAGAGGACGTAGCGGTACCAAAACCGCTTCAGTCCGCCGACGAACAGGAGTCGCAGGAGCTCTGGTATGACTCTTCGTAGCTTGATGGATGAGACTTCTTCTCCGTAAACGGCGGGAATCGGGACGTCAGTGGCGGAGGCTTCCACGATGTTCAGGTGGATGAGCATGTCGTTTTCGAAGCTGTAGCGCTTTGAAATGCGGTCGAGCGGAATGCGTTCCAGCGTTGAGGTCCTGACTGCCGTGTACCCGTTTTGGGGGTCGAACAGGTTCCAGTACCCGGAAGCGAACTTCGTCATGAATGACAAGACAATGTTCCCGAAGATTCTGTGCTTGGGCATGTCAGCAAAAGACTCTGGGGAATAGAAACGGTTTGCCTTTGAGAACGCGTACCCCCCATCGGTGACTTTGTCCAGGAGGTGCGGGAGGTAGTCCGGGTCCATCTGAGCGTCCCCAGCCATGACGACGTTGATGTCTGAGCCTAGTTCCATGGCTTTTTTATGACCGGTGACGATGGCGCCGCCAACGCCTTGGTTTTGTTCGTGCTCGATCAGCTCAACTCGTGGGTCGTCAGTCGCGCGAACCACATCGGCTGTTGTGTCGGGGCTGCAGTCGTCGACGATCACGATGTGGTCCACGAAATCCGGCATAGTCTCAATGACCTTGCCGATCATCCGTTCTTCCTTGTACGCGGGAACAACTGCAGCGACTACAGCATTCTTGTACATCAGGCTCGTTGCCCTCCACCTGTTTCAGTTTTGGAGCTTGCGTCCGCGGGCGGAAAAATCCAAGCCCTGTAAATGAAGAAGTTCCAGACAGTAGTCACAGATGTCGCGACCACTTTCCCCCCGAGCCACCCTAACGGACTACGGGCTATTAGCCCGACAATCAGGGCCGTAGCGACGGTGTTGAAGGCGACAAGCGCCGTGTAGCGAAGCACTGCGCTTCCTGCCGGTAGGTCCGAGCCAAAAGCGAATAGTCTCTGAGCTGTGAAAGTGAATGCGAAGGAGACCAAGAAAGCGATTGCGGCACCTAGCCAGGTCCTCATTCCAAAAACTACCACGAAGAGGCCTAGTAGTCCGGCGTCGACCAAGAACGCTGTGCCTCCCACCAACAGGTATCGCACAGCGTGGCTGCGCCAGAGAGCAGCCAACCGCCGACCCATCGCAGAAGCGCGGCCGCTGCTCAAGGGCCCTGGTCCACGACGCTACACAACATGCCCTCAGATCTGGTCAACGAATAGGTCGGACATGCTCCGAGCTTAGTGCTCTTCGCTGAAGGACAAGGGGCCCGTGTCTAGATCTGCACCGTGAAAACTGCTCCCGGATTATCAGTTGAGACAGCGAGGACTCTGCTGGTGCAGGCAACAGCAGTCGGGATTGGGGTTTTTCAGACTCCGTGGTTGTTCGAGTAGGCCTCGAGTGCTCGGTCCATGTACTCGATTGCGTGCCGGTAGTAGATGT
>CAYFRQ010000104.1:0-3041 GCA_964345615.1 uncultured Actinomyces sp.
GTAAGCAACGTATGGCGTTCGTGGCATATGTTGCCACCCCGACCTTGGAGGCCCATTTGAGTTCCGCGCCCCAGCAGACGCAGCGTTCACGCTACACAGTCCCGATCGTGATTGTGGTCGTCACCGTTCTCGCAGTTGCCTTGGTTTGGTTCCTGCAGTCGGGGAAAAGCGACGATGCCGCCGAAGCAGTAGAGCAAAGCGCAGAGCAGGTAGAGGCGCAGGACGAAGCAACTGACGAGGCTCCTGAAGCTCCGGCCGCAGCAGCAGACGAAGCCAGCGACCAGGATTTCACTCAACTTGAGGGGCGCGACCCTGACGACCCGATGGCAGTTGGGCCGATTGACGCGCCGGTGGGGATGGTGGTCTTCACCGATTACCAGTGCATGTACTGCGGCAAGTGGAATCACGACACGCTTCCCGCCCTGATGGAATACGTCGACGCGGGGGAGCTGCGCATTGAGTGGCGCGACACCAATACCTTCGGGTTGGTTTCAGAGCAGGCGTCCAAGGCCGCCTACGCTGCGGCGCTACAGGGGAAGTTCCTTGAATACAACGATGCGCTTTTCCCGGATGGCAACAAGCGTTCTGAAAGCGAACTCAGCCCCGAAGCGTTGATTGAACTTGCGGGGGAGCTGGGACTAGACGTCGAACAGTTCACCGCTGACATGGAAGCACAAACTACCGAGGACTACGTGCTTCAAACCGCTGCCTTCGCGAATGCCGTTGGCGTCACCTCAACCCCCACCTTCACTCTGGGCGGCACGCCAATAGTTGGGGCGCAACCCACCGAAGTTTTCGTTGAAACATTCCAGAAGGCGCTGGCGGCCAGCTAGGCCCAGACGGATCCGGCGTGGATATTGGTTTCGTAACCGCATTCATTGGCGGTGCACTTACGATCCTGAGCCCGTGTGGGGCGCTACTACTTCCTGCTTTCTTCGCGTCCACCATCGGCTCTGGTCCAAGGCTGTTCCTGCACGGCACCGTCTTCTACGCCGGCCTGCTGGTTGTCCTGGTCCCACTCGGCATTGGAATGGGCGCCTTAGGAAGCCTCTTTGCGACCCACCGAACCGTGGTGATTGCGGTCGCGTCTTTCATCATGATCATCTTCGGTCTGTTCCAGATCTTCGGTCTGGGGTTCGATCCGTCCAAGCTGGTTCCAGGCAGCGACAAACTCCAGGATAAAGCGGCTTCTTCCGCAGGGATCGTGAAGTCGTTCCTGCTGGGGATGGCGAGCGGCGTCGCAGGCTTTTGTGCCGGCCCAATTCTGGGGGCTGTGCTAACGCTTGCAGCCGCGCAGGGCAACATGGTTGGCGCCGGGATCCTGCTCGGCGTCTACGGCCTGGGAATGGTCGTTCCGCTGTTGCTTATCGCGGCCCTATGGGAAAAAGCTGGCACCAGATTCCGTTCGGCACTACGCGGGAAGACCTTCAAGTTCTTGGGTAGAGAGTTCCACTCCACCTCTGTCATCGGCGGTCTCATCATCGTTGCGGTCGGGGTCCTGTTCTGGACCACTAACGGGCTTGTGAACATGCCCGAACTGATCCCCGCCGGCGCGTCCTCCTGGCTTCAAAGGCAGGCCAGCACGCTGGCAAGTGTCTGGGTCGACACGGCCGTCATTGTCGCGATCGGCGCAGTGATTCTGCTGGTCTACCTGCGTAAGACATCACCGAGCAAGAAGGTTGCCGGCACCGGTGAGAACGGTGTCGGTGAAAACAGCGCCGACCAGCCGGAAGCTTCCTCAGCACCTGATGGGTCTTCGGTGAGGTTGCCTGAGGTCACCGCCGGGAACACTTCGACACTCAGCGCGAAGTCCTTCAAGGTAGTGCAGGTTCCCCTGAAGACGAAAGACTCAGGGCAAGCTGAGTCCCACTAGTCTTAGGTCTCACTCGTCTTAGGTCGCAGGCGCCTTAGCTGTCTTGGTTGCTGCCACCCAGGACCTTCTGGTAGGACGGCAGGTCCAGGTGACCGTGGCCCGAAACCCCGATGACGACAACCTGTTCCTCATCACTGTCCCGCACCTGGTCAAATGCTGCGGCCAGTGCATGGTTCGACTCGGGAGCCGGAACAATACCTTCCGTGCGGGCAAGGAGGACACCAGCGTCAAAGGCGTCCTGCTGCTCGACAGTTGTCGGTTCCACTAGACCCAGCCTGACAGTGTGCGAAAGGGCAGGGGACATGCCGTGGTAACGCAGGCCACCCGCATGGATCGGATCCGGCACGAAATCAGTGCCAAGCGTGTACATCTTCAACAGGGGAGTCGTCCCGGAGAAATCGCCATGATCATAGCGGTACTCGCCCTCGGTAAGCGACGGGCAAGCAACCGGCTCGGCAGCAATGACCCGTGTTTCAGCGTCACCGGAAAGCACATCCTTTAGGAATGGGAAGGAAAGACCCGCAAGGTTCGATCCTCCACCAGCACAGCCAACGACCAAGTCCGCAGTTTTCTCACCCAAGTCCTTGAGCTGCTGCTGAGCCTCCAGGCCAATCACCGTCTGGTGAAGGACAACGTGGTTCAGCACCGAGCCCAGCGCGTAGCGTGCATTCGGGTCAGCCATCGCGACCTCAACGGCTTCTGAAACAGCCATGCCCAAGCTACCGGGGGTGTCCGGTGTTTCGGCCAGGATCGCCCGACCCGACTCAGTCAGGTCAGACGGGCTGGAATGCACCTTCCCGCCATAGAGTTCCATCAGGTAGCGACGGTACGGTTTTGATTCGTACGAGGCGGCAACCTGCCACACCTCAACATCCAACCCAAACATTGCGCCACCCAGTGCCAGGGAAGAACCCCACTGGCCAGCACCCGTTTCGGTTGTCAGCTTAGTTACGCCCTCTTTGGCGTTGTAGTACGCCTGGGGGACGGCCGAGTTGGGTTTGTGGGATCCGACGGGAGACGCACCCTCGTACTTCAAGTAAACGTGCGCCTTAGTGTTGAGCGCCCGCTCAAGACGGTGAGCGCGGATTAGGGGCGTCTGTCGCCACGTTGAGTAGACCTCGCGGACCTCTTCAGGGATCTCGATGTACCGCTCAGTTGAAAGTTCCTG
>CAYFRQ010000105.1:0-2903 GCA_964345615.1 uncultured Actinomyces sp.
ACGGGCAGAGACGTGCCTTCCATGTGCCCCAAGCCGGTGGCCAGGACCCGTTCGGACATGGTGTGGTGCACGACCTGGTCCAGATCAATCGACGGGATCCGCAAGCGCGCTAGGGCTTCATCCGGATAGATGGATACCATCTCTAGATAGTTGAACTCCCCAACGTCTCCGCCCTCTGCCAGGGTTTGGTTGTACTCCAACGCCCTGGAGAGCTGGCTGGTGACCTTCTCCTCCGGTGCTGAGCTCACTTCGTAGCTGAGTTCCTCCGCCGCCCGCGACTGGTAGTACTGCGTCTGCCACTGTGCAGCCAATGGATAAGTGAGGGCGATGGCCGCCGCCAGAAACGCCCCCGCCCCAACAAAGCGCCACACCCAGAACTGCCGGGAGTACCGCTTCGCTCGTTCACTCAAACTCAAACTATTTCCCTCAAACTCAGCTTCACAACAACCTTATGCTGCCGTTCCAACTCTAGGCCGGCAGGCGAGAGCCGGGGGCAGCCGGGACCGGGACTCGGACCCAACTTCCCCCGGCTTCAGGAAGGCAACCTGCGAACGCGCTGCCTCCCGACGGTAACTCTAGGAACTAGGCGACAGTTCCCTGTTTACGGCTGGCAGCGCTCTTCCGCACGGCCACCACGCCCAGCGCCAGCAATCCACCGCCCAGCAGGATCATCAGCGCCAAGCCGGCCGCACCCGTCGCGGGCAAGTCGAATGCCGGCTTCTGCTCGTTCTCGACCTTCACCTTCACAAAGTCGGCCAGGTCGCCAGCGGTAACCTCAACCTGAATTGGGGTGCTGTTCAGAATGTAGCCAGCCGGCGCTTTCGTTTCGGCCAGCCAGTAGGTACCCACCTGCACGCCCGGAATGACAACCGTGCCGTCGGCCCCAGTAACAAACGTGGTGACGCCGTCAACCTCAATGGGGCTGGTCTTGGAGGCCGCATCGTCCTGCGTCTTGAACAGCTGGAACTCGGCACCCGCCAACGTCCTGTCGTCCCCAGGGCCGTCCTTCGCGACCTTCAGGATCTGGATGCCGCCCCACTTCTGCTCGGCCTCATTGGGGATCTTCCCCGAATCGTTGACCTGCAGCGTCACGTTGTTCTTCAGGATGCCACCCTCAGCCAGAGCGTTAACCGTGGTGGTCAGTTCCCAAGTAACCTCTTTCACCTTGCCGGACTTCAATGCGGCCAGACCGTCTGCCGTCAGACTCATGGTGACCGGGTTAGACCCAGCGTCAGACACGGTGTACATGCCAGCAGCCTGCTCAGTGCCGTCGAACTTCACAACCGAAGAGTCGTAAGTGACTTCCGTGGGCAGGGTGTCCACCATCTCGTACTTCGAGTGGTTCTCGTCCTTACCGATTACGGGGACGGAACCGTTCACGGTCCACACAATCGAGTCACCCAAAGCCTTCTGGTCCAGGTCTTCGACCGTCTTGTTGACCGTAATAAGCGAGTTCTTCGGGTAGACATTCACGTCGTAGTTCCAGTAAGGGGTTCCGTCGTCCTGCGAAATCACTGGCGTCGGAACAGTGACCAAGAACGGGGCAACCGTTGAGGACACATTCGCTGGCTTACTCACCTCAGTCACTTGGTACAAGCCGACCGGAAGGTCTGCGAAGCTGGCGGTGCCATTCTCCTCGGTGGCCACCTTCTTGGGGTCTCCAAAGGTGGCGTCGTCCACGGGGGCAGTCAGATCTTCCAGCACATTCCAGCCAGCGGCTGTGGTCAGGTCGACGGGCTCACCGCCCACTGTCAGCACCTGCTTGACCTCGAACGTGACGCCCTCAACCGGCACCCAATCCTCAGGCACAGGGATTTCGGCGCCCAGGTGGTTGGTGTCCTCCGCCCACGGGTCCGGGGTCTCGTACTTATGGACGATGATCGACCCGTCCTCGGCGGGGTCAATGTTGCCCGGGCCGAAGGTGTCGGCTTGGGCAACGGCGCCCACGGCCGTTAGCCCCAGTGCAGCAGCGCCCAGCGCAGCCACTCTTGCAAATGTTTTCTTCATTCCACTTTCCAATCGCGTTGGATAACGATGTTGTCGTTGGCTAAAACTTGGACTGTTAGTCACGGTCTCATCTCGAGTGCGGGTCTGCCTCCACGGTCCTATCTGTCAGGGGATACCCCCAATCCCGACGCGGGAACCCACACTGTGCGAGTGGGCTCCTCTTCGGTAGGAACGAAGACCAGGAGCCAGCCCGATTGCTGCTTGGCTACCTCATAGGTGCCGGGCTGCAGCCGTCCGACTGTCAGGCCGTCCGGCTCATCGAAGGCGGCCGCCCCCGGCTCCGGGACAGTGGCCGTTGCGACCACTTGCACCGGATCCGCTGACTGGCTGGGTGCGGGCAGGGAGCTCAGGTCTCCGGAGAGCTCCTCCTGCCCGCCCGAGCATCCGCCCGCAGCCAGAGTTAGGCCGACCAACAGCAGCAGGGTGCGCTGGGCGCCGCCACCGCTACGCACTGTGCCGCCCACCCCCAGCCGCGTGCCTTCGGGACTGGCGCCATGCCACGACCGCTATTGTGCCGCCCGCCGCGCCAATGATCAGGAACCACATTAGGCCTACACCGCCAAGAGTCGGCAGCCGCAGCGGATCTGGATCGAAGACCGGGGTCTTCCCTTCGAAGTCGGCATCGTCGCTGGTGAGCTTCTTGGAAATCTCACCCACCGCGAACACCTCCGCCTCATTCTTGTGGGTCGCCTCCGGATCGTCCACTGTCAGCGTGCCCGTGCACACGGCGTACCCGTTGACCTCCAAGTAGCGTCGGTCGCGACCATCGACCGTCTTCGTCGGCCACTCGCACGAGATGTCCTTGACCTCAGCGTCTCCAATCACGGTCTCATCCGCCAACGTCATGTCTAGCAGCGGCTCCCCGCCCACGTTCTGGACGCGGAACGTGATCGTCA
>CAYFRQ010000106.1:0-2845 GCA_964345615.1 uncultured Actinomyces sp.
GCTCCAACGGTAGCTACGTTTTGCTGCGGTAAGCCAATACGCCGGTCGTGACTGCCCCTGCGGCAGACACGACAGCTACACCTAGAAGGATGTAGGCCAGAAGCCGCCGGTTGCTGCCGGACTGAGGTTCAACAGGAACTGGGGTTGCCACCGCGTCCTGCGGCTCGTCCTGCGTGGAGACTTCTGTCCCCTCGAGGTACTCAAACTCACCCAGAGGGTAGGTTCGCCCGGCCCACTCGAGCAACACGTCAACCGTCCCCGGCAGACCTGCGGGTGCAACGACACCAGTGCCACCCGGAGTTTCGATGACTTCAGTAGCTTCAGACCCAAACAGCACGGTTGCGCCGACCCCAAGTCCGACTTCCACCGGACTCGTGGTTCCTTCGGGCCCAACTGAAGGGTTTCCAAGCTGACCTCTGTCATTCTGTCCCCAGGCAAAAACTCGGCCGTCCTCAGCGAGTGCTAGTACGTGTTCGTGACTGACTGATAGGTGTTGGATGCGCGCGCCCGCCATTGGGCTCCCGGTAGTGTCGACAGGCGCCATGATCTCATTCAGTTGTAGGTCTGGAGTCGCCATGAATCCCGGTCGTCCCAGGATCATCGGGGAGGCGGGGAACCAGTCGCCCCGGGAGTCCCCGTCCCAATCTCTTGCTCCCCGCCACGGTGGAGTAGCCCAACTCCACACCACGCCTTCGGTGGTGATGCCGAAACCGATCCCCGGCTGTCCGTAGATCTGAGTGAACCTAGCGTCTTCATCTCCGTATGTCGTCCAGGAGACGTTCTTGTAGGTGTGCGTCGCGGAGTCGAAGCTGGTGGTCTCCCAGATCTTCCCTGATGGGTCCAGGCTGATCCACCCCGCGCCTCCCGCGACCGTTGTCTCCATAAGCGTGCCGTCCCAGGTGAACAGCCCCGGGTACCGGGGAGTGCCCCAGGTCTGCGCTTCGGGGATTCCGTCTTGGCCCACCAGGATCATTCCAAGTGCAGGGTGCTCTCCTGTGGCCTCGTCGAATAGGCAGCGGCCGAAGCCGCTCTTCTCCGTACACGATGGCTGGCCGTTTTCGTCGTAAGCCCACGGAGCTCCGAGTTCAGCTGCGTCCACCCAACTCACGTCATCCGCAGTGGTGGGTGCCGAGAACCAGTCCCACCAGTAGACCGGCCCGCTAGTTACCCATGCGAACATGATCGAGTCCCAGCTCGCGATGTCCCCGATGTCGCCAGAGATCCCCTCAGCTCGGGTAGGTAGGGGGAGGGAAGAGGAAGAGCTTGGCGACTCCGCACCCCACACCAGCAGTTCGCCTTGGTCAGTGACCAACGCGGACAGTCCGTCATCGCCCGCGGCAACGTCACGGGCTCTGATAGGTGCCTGTAGCTCAATGATGGTCCCACCTTCATCGGGGCCCTCACCAAGTGAGCCCGTGAGGAAGAACGAGGGGAGGAGGGTCAGGCACCCGCCTACCGTCAGAATGCGCCCCAGCACCGTTGCCTTCTTCCGCCTGAAATAGAAGTGCTTTCCTTTGAAATCCTAGCGAACCCCCTGCTTGGTGAGGGAGCGCACGCTTCTTCCACTTGTCGAGTGCGGCCCCGGCGCTCTAAGCTTGAGTTACCGACGCGGGGTGGAGCAGCTCGGTAGCTCGCTGGGCTCATAACCCAGAGGTCGGAGGTTCAAATCCTCCCCCCGCTACCAATGAGAATCCCTGACCAGGCCTAGCGGCTCGGTCAGGGATTCTTCTTTTCTTTCGCCCTCTCCTCACGCGGCACCTCGGCCAGCGCTTTGCCCGTCGCTTGATACAGTTTTATTACCGCCGCGCAACGTTCACTAGTGCGCGGATGGTTCAGCGAAAGGTATAAAACCAGAGAGGGACCCGTGGATGACGCCGTAGGCCCAGAGGCAGGCTGGTACCCCCAAGGCGAGGGCTTCCTTCGCTATTGGGACGGCTTTGCCTGGACCGACGAATGGACACAAGCCCCTCCACCGGAACCCCTGCCGCCCCCGGAGTTGCAGGCCCCACCGCCCCCACAGACCTGGGATCTTCCCGGCGCGTTCCCTGCACTACCTGTTCCAGCCGCTCCCATCCCAGTTGCTGCCGCGACGGCACCGGCGCAGAAGGCAGCATCCGCGAAGAAGCGGAGATTGCTGGCCCTCCCCATCGCCCTAGCTGTTGTGGGTGCTGTGGCCCTTGGTGTCGCTCTCTTTCTATTGGGCCACCAGGAACCAACCCCTCAATCTGGCGGCTCGAAAGAACTCGCTGGGGCAGAGCAACAGGAAATCTCTCAAGTCTTCGATTTGATCCCAGAGCAGGCCGTACAGGTTGACCTGTCATTCCTTGGGGACGAGCCAGCCCTGCAACCCATTTTCCGACCGGACGGCTCGCAGGCACTGTCCGCCACCACCGGCGACACGACCATGCTTGCGCTCGCCCACGGCGACGCGACCTCTCTTATCGCCATCAACCCTGACTCTGGAACCGACTACCCCTGGTGGGTCTGGCGGATGCCTTCAGAGGGGTCCCCCTGCCAAGTCGGGCCGGCGACCATCACCTGCGACGGTCAGGCCTACGACATCACACAGCAGGGGCCGCTCCCAGCCCGTTTCGCATCCGGCGTCGAAGTAGCGGATTCACAGACGGACCAGGAACCTTCCCCAAACCCAACCCAGGAAAACCCGCCCGCCTTGCCCCAGTCGACGTTACTGACCGGGCACGCCAGCGATGAGGTTCCTTATTCTGTGACAGGAACAATTCTTCAGAACAAGGATGGCAAGCAGGTCACCGACGGCCTCTCAGGCGGGGATTACTGGGCGTTACCCGCGCCCGACGACCAGTGGGTGATCAGCAACGGCAAAGAG
>CAYFRQ010000107.1:0-2818 GCA_964345615.1 uncultured Actinomyces sp.
TCAAGGACTGGCAGTACCTGTTCACCACAGCGGTTATTGCGATTGTCCCGGTGATCATCCTGTTCTCCTTTATCGAGAAGCGGCTGATTGGTGGGCTTGTTGCCGGTGGCGTGAAGTAGCCGCGCGCTTCACCTTCAACTCGGGTGCCCCGGCCTTTTCGAAGGCAGGGGCACCCGAGAGTTTTTAAGCCCCCGCCGGCCCGCTCCCTTCCGCTTTGGCTGCGGGTTGTTCCCGGCACGCCCTTTCGCTTTGGCTGCGGGTTGTTGTGCCCAAAAGGCTTCTGAAGTCGGTTCTACCGCTACAACTCGCGGCCGAAGCGTTTGCTAACTTGCGGCCGAACTGAGCGCTCTGTTTCCCCAGTGGACTCACAAAGCAGAATCTCACAGGGCGTGAGGTAACCAGGAACGCGTACTTGCCTGCTGGTTTATCCCTGAGTCATGGACAGCTACCAGCCCATCCCTGTCAGGTCGAGGGCGGACCACCACGAACGCGACGAGCATCAGGGGCGGTTGCGGGTGCTACTCAGTTCCAAGGCCGGAAACGTTGTCGTCGCGGTCGCACTTTTCTTCGGGGTCATAGGCGTGCTCCGGGTAATGCTTCCGTTCCACTCTGCCCCGGATGCGGTAAGCGTCGTACAAGCTCAGGAAGAGGCCGCGCCGCAGTCAACTCCCGGGGGAGAAGCTGTTCCAGGTTCCGGGAAAGAGCCCGTTGAAGAGAAGCCTGCAGAGTGCTGGGTCTACGTGACGGGCGCGGTGGCTTCGCCAGGTGTTGTCTCTATTCCCCCTGGCTCCCGTCTTGAAGTGGCTGTGGCGGCGGCAGGGGGACTCAGTTCGACAGCTGACGAAACGTCGGTTAACTTGGCCCGGCCCGTAGAGGACGGGGAGCACGTTCACGTTGCGGCAGAAGGGGAGAACCCGGTGTCGGATCCCAGCAACGTTAGTGGCCCCAGCAACAACAGTGATGGAGGGGGCTCAGCCAGCCTTTGTGTGGACCTGAACACGGCGACGAGCGCAGACCTGGCAACCCTGGACGGGGTCGGCCCCAAGATCGCAGCGCGCATCATCGACTACCGGGAGTCCTCCGGAGGTTTCGCCTCGAACGATGAGCTACTGGCGGTCAGCGGCATTGGCCCCAAACTCCTTCAACGAATCAGCGCAGGCTTGTGTCCGGGGTGAACAGGGAGCTTTCCAATGATTCGGAACCTCAGGAACTGTTCGAAAAAGGCGTTGATTTCCGCCTAGCTGCCTGCGCACTAACCGCATGGGTGGGCGTTCTAACAGGACTTCAAATCGGTTTGCACGGCGGCCTTGCGCTCCCGGTGTTGACCGGTGTCGGCGCAGTGAGCCTTGTCGTCGTGGTTTTGGTGCGGTGGTTGGCTCCCCGCCACCTTGTCGCGCTCGCCCGAACACTGATCGTGGTTGCCGCCTTGGCTTTCGGGGTCGGGGGCCTGGTAGCAGCAAAGCACGTGAGTGACCCAGTGACGGTCGCGGCAGAGCAGGGCGAGTTTGTCACGCTAACGCTGGAGGTCAACACCCACCCCGACACGCCCGACACTCCGTTTGGTAGGGACACCCGCACCTTCAAAGCGAGTGCAACCGGGATCCTGGAGGATGGAACTTGGGTGCCCGCCCGTGCGGACCTGTGGGTCAGTCTTGGGGGCTTCGACTCGCCACTGAAGACTGTGCCGGTTCCTGGAGAAACGCTGAGGGCGAGTGGCGCGCTGGCCGCGCAAGACTGGTTGGCTCCGCCGTACGCCGGGAGCTTTAAAGCGGCAAGTTTCAAGCGGCTGGCACCGGCACCGCCCTGGCAGGTAGCCAGCAGCTACGTGCGCGCGAAGCTCCGCGAAGCAGTCACTCCTGCAGGGATCAACGCGCCTCTGATTCGCGGGATGGCGATCGGCGACGACGCAGGCCTACCTAAAAGGACCAAAGAGGCCATGCTTACTTCCTCCCTCACGCATCTAACCGCAGTTTCCGGCAGCCACATTGCGCTGAGCATATGGGTCATCGCATGGCTGTTGCGGGGCCGACCTCGGGTTCAGGAGGTCGCGTCGGGTCTCTTTCTGCTGGTGATCGTGGTTTTGGTGGGTCCTGAACCGAGTGTGATTAGGGCTTGTGTGATGGGTGGTTTGGCGTTGTGGGCGCTGTTTCGCAGGCGCCCCTCCCAGCCGTTGGCGTTGCTGGGAGCGACCGTGCTGGTGAGCACCCTGTTGGATCCGTGGCTGGCGGTCTCAGTTGGTTTCGTCCTGTCTGTCTTTGCGACTGCTGGGATCGTGTTGGGTGCGCGCCCGATGGAGCGCTGGCTCGCGAGGCTGGGGGAGTCGGTGCGTGATGCGCTCGCGAGTCGCCTGCCCAGAGTCCGGCCTCGGCGGAACCTGTCTTGGGAATGGAGCTCCCGGCTCAGAGCCCTGCGGGAGGTCTCAACCAAGCTCGCCGCGCGTTTCGTGCGAGCCCTCGTCGCCGCCGTCAGTGTTGCGGTGGTGGCGCAGCTGGCGACGCTGCCTGCTCTGACGTTGATCAACCCGTGGCTGCCGACCTGGGGTGTTATCGCGAACCTGCTGGTCGCTCCCGCGGTGGCTCCGCTGACCCTGCTCGGTTTGGGGGTGGCCGCGACAGCGACGTGGGCGCCAGCCCTGGCGAGCACCCTCGCTTGGGCAGCGTCACCCTTCGCGGCGTGGGTGCGGATCATCGCCGAATGGGTCGCGTCCTGGCCTCTAGCGCGCCTGCCGTGGCCGCAAGGACCCGGGGGTGCCGCCCTCATCTTCGCCCTCACCGCCGCAGGACTCCTGGTCGCCCACTGGCTGAGCGACCTACGAAGG
>CAYFRQ010000108.1:0-1160 GCA_964345615.1 uncultured Actinomyces sp.
GGCAAGGGTGGGGCCAGGCTGAAACAGGTGGGAACTTCGGCCAGGCTTGAGATTGAGCGACTCCTTGATCGCCGTGTCTACCTGCATTTGCACGTCACTTCCCTGAAGAACTGGCAGAGCGACCCAAAGGCGCTTCGGCGCCTGGGGTTCTAAGCGTGGGCGCCTAAGGTTTAGCGGTGCCGAAAAGCGTTGATAAGGTGGCGGCGCGCGCCGACAGACTGGAACGCGCCCGCAGGCGAAGAAACGCTATTCTTGCGTTCATCGACGGGGTGTTTTTTCTGCTTGCGGGACTCGCGGCAGTCTGGTTGCTGTGGCTGGTTTTCCAAATGGATGGCACCAGGCAGTGGGTTCTTGGCGTCTACCTGGTTGCGCTGTGGGGAATCTTGGCCTACTGGGTGCTTCCCCGCGTTCACAGGCTCCTGACTTCCCTGTATGTCCCAAACTATTTCATTGGCCGCTCGCGGACCGACTATGGGTTGCTCGGCGATCCGATTAACCTGGCCTTTGATGGGCCGGAGCAGAACATTCACTCGGTCATGCAGGCGGCTGGCTGGACACTGGCTGAACCTGTGAACTTTCGTTCTTCGCTGAAGATTATTGCTGCCACGCTCACCCGCAAGTCGTACAAGACCGCCCCAGTTTCAACCCTCACTGTTTTCGACCGCATGCAGGATTTTGCTTACCAGCAAGAGGCTTCGGGAAGTCCTGGCAAACGCCACCACATCCGGTTCTGGCAGTGCCCCCCAGACTGGCCACTGCCCGGCGGGAAACGCGTTGGCTGGGTGGCGGCCGCGACCTACGACCGTAAGGTTGGCCTGTCCCTGTTCACCTTCCAGGTGACACACAAGATCGATGCTGACGTTGATGGGGAACGGGACTACGTCATCGACACGATCAGGTCGGTTGACCCGGGTCTCAAGGTTGAAGTGATTGAAGACTTTTCAACGGCCTACCACGACCGCAACGGGGGAGGGGACCTGATCCAGACCGATGGTGACCTGCCAGTTGTCGACCTGGAACAGGTCCCTAGCGACCTTGCGGAGCCCGACCTTGCAGCGATTTCGGCGAACGCTGGGAAACCCGACCCGACCGCGGATGACCCTAAGAAGCAGGTTGCGAAAATCCCCAGACCCATGGGTGTCTACGGCGTGATTGGCATC
>CAYFRQ010000108.1:1260-2735 GCA_964345615.1 uncultured Actinomyces sp.
ACCTGGCGGAAAGAACGCAAGGAATTCTTGAAGACGCAAGCCGCTTCGTGAAACCGTTTTGCGCGGCCTGGGGCGGGTAGCTAAGTTTGCAGTGTGAAAGCTCTGCTACTCCTTCAAAGCCGCGGCCAGTCCTGACCCCGATCGGAGACTTGTCGCGGAGTGAGTTGTTTTCCGATTCGGCCCAGATTTACAGCCTAGAAAAGAGCTTTGAACAGTGAAAACCTCAGGACCAGAAAACCGGCAGCGGCCCTCCGGGATGCCCATAGCCAAGTACCGTCCCTTCAGCGAAACAAACCCCTTCAGTTACCCGCAGCGCACGTGGCCAGACAAAGAAATCACGGCCGCACCCAGGTGGCTTTCCACCGATCTTCGGGACGGTAACCAGGCTCTGGTGGAGCCCATGGATCCAGCTCGCAAACGCCTAATGTTTGATCTTTTGGTCAGGCTTGGTTTTAAGGAAATCGAGATTGGTTTCCCCGCTGCATCACAGACTGACTTTGATTTTGTTCGGAGCCTGGTTGATGAGGGAGCGGTGCCGGACGACGTCACCGTTTCGGTCCTGACCCAGTCGCGGCCTGACATTATTCGTCGCACGGTCGAATCCCTGGTTGGGTTCCCCAGGGCAACCATTCACCTGTACAACGCAACCTCGCCTCTTTTCCGTGAGGTGGTGTTCCGGGCTGACAAAGTCTCGACCGTCAAACTGGCCACCTCCGGAGTTGCTCAGATCATGAGCGATGCTGAAGAGCTTCTGGGTGATGAAACCGTGGTGGGTCTTGAGTACTCTCCGGAGATCTTTATCGACACTGAGCCCGAGTTTGCACTTGAGGTTTGCGAAGCCGTAATGGACACGTGGGGTCCTGAAGAGGGCCGTGAACTGATCTTGAACCTGCCCGCGACGGTCGAGCGCTCTACCCCCAACGTTTACGCTGATCAGATCCAATACATGTCAGACAACCTGACGCGCCGGCGCCACGTCGCGGTTTCAGTGCACCCCCACAACGACCGGGGGAGTGCCGTTGCGGCAGCTGAACTGGCGATGCTGGCCGGTGCTGACCGGGTTGAGGGCTGCCTGTTTGGGCAGGGTGAACGCACCGGCAACGTTGACCTGGTGACCCTCGCCCTCAACCTCTATACACAGGGCGTCGACCCGGGCCTGGACCTGTCGCACATTGACGAAGTCCGTCGCACTGTTGAGTACTGCACGGGGATGGACGTGCCACCCCGGACCCCGTACGTGGGGGACCTGGTCTACACCTCGTTCTCCGGTTCTCACCAGGACGCGATCAACAAGGGTTTTGCGGTCAGAGCACAGAAGGTAGAGAAGGCGGGATCAGACAATGAGGTTGTTTGGGAGATCCCATACTTGCCCATTGACCCGCACGACGTTGGTCGGACGTACGAGGCGGTGGTGAGGGTCAACTCTCAGTCCGGCAAGGGCGGGGTCGCATTCCTGATGTCCTCGGTGCACAACC
>CAYFRQ010000109.1:0-2582 GCA_964345615.1 uncultured Actinomyces sp.
AAGTTCAACAATTTAAAAGGTCATTGGATATTATGTAAAAATTTACTATTAAAACTTAAGACAATTTCCAAAATTTAAATATATTAATCAATCCCTATAGGATAAAATGACATATTTTATAAGAGTTATCTCAAAATTAATTTTTAGATAGCTCTTGTAATAATTAATATTAATTTACATATAAAAAACTTATGTAACTATTAAAGGGTCAATAGTAGTACTTAATTAGTTATTTCTAAGCCCATCATCATATAAACCAACAAATTAATACCTCCTGAAACAAAATAGAATATAGATTTGGAGTTTTTTAAAATGAAATTTTATTTAATTAATGGAAGTCCACGTAAAAAAAGAAATACAGTTCAAATTATTGAAAAAATTGGTGAAGGCATTAAAGAGACATTAGGAGAAATTGCAACAATAGAAAAAATCAACATATATGATTTAAATTATACTGGTTGCAAATCCTGTTTTTCATGTAAACGATTAGGAGGCAAACATTACGGAGAATGTGCTATTAAAGATGATTTAAACGAATTGCTTCCAAAATTATGGGATTGTGATGGAATAATTTTTGGTTCACCCATTTACTTCGGTAATGTTACAGGAGAACTTAAATCTTTTATTGAAAGATTTTTATTCCCCAAATTTGTTTATAGTGCAACTGAAAATTCACTTGCAGAGAAAAAGATGCCAATAGCCATGGTTTATACAATGAATGTTAAAGAAGAGATTTCATCTGAAATGTATGAATCTACAATTTATACACCGCTAGAAACTTTTATTGAAACTGTATTTACAAAACCATATTCATTAAAAATATATAACACTTATCAATTTAAAGATTATAGTAAATTTAAAAATGATATATTTGATGAAACAGAAAAAGCAAAGTATCTTGATGAACATTTCCCAATAGATTTAGAAAATGCTTTTAATTTAGGTATTAAAATAGCTGAAGATGCCGGAAAATTAAATAAATGAATCTTTATTCATTCAAACCTATTTCATAAGCTTTTTTTAAATATCTCTCTTTTAATTCATCATTAAGTTTTTCATGAATTGATCCAGTAAAAAAATAAAATTCAATTTCATGGGATTTATTAGCTATTCTATCTTTTCCAAAAATAGTTTTAATAGCATCAATTTTACCATCATTCATTAAATCATCATATTCACTACCCATAATGATTAAGAAATTAACTTTTTTAATTACTTTCATTGTTTCATTTCCATCAATATGATATCTATATCCATAAGTAAATACTCTTGTAAACCATCCAACAAGCTTTGACGGAGCATCCATCAAGAAAATTGGAAAAATAAATGTTAATTCATCCGCATCATTAATTAATTCTTGTTCAGCTAAAACATCATTAAGATCTGTTTTTTTCATATAATTTGATTCAAGCAAATACTCTTCCTCACTTATATCTGACTTAAAATTTTTTCCATACAGATCAGAAATAGTATATGAATTACCACCATCAATAATACCATTAATATAATATTCTTTAACTTTGTAAGTTAAACTTTGACTGCTTGGATGACAATAAACAATGTGAATATTCATAAAAAATCACTTAATCTTTTTTAGTAATAATTTCATTTTGTCTTTCAATTAATTCAACTAACCTTTCATTAGCTTCAGATTGTTTTTTTATTTCTTCTTCAAGATTGTTTATTCTATTGTCTAAGTGTTTTTTAAGTAATGCAAAAGCCAATGTTGCAGTACCTACACCTGATAAAATATATCCACTCCATACAAGAGCGACACTGGTAAGCTTTCCAAATGAAGATGAACCAAGAATTGTGTATCCATTACTTGTAAAAGCATTACTTACCATAACTACTGAATCTAAAACGCCAGTTCCTTCACTAACAATCGTGAAGACAAAAGCAATAGCTAAAATAACAAATAACAATACTGCAGTATACCCTAAACCTTTAACCCTAGTATAATGCAAGAATTTTTTGAAATAATATCTAGTAAAGTAAATATCAACAATGACATGAATCACCAATATTATTAACATTAATATGTGCACACCAGTTACTGTATTAAAATCAACACCCAAATAAAGATATGTTGAACCGATTAAAGTTTGTAAGGGCATTAAACCAATTAATATTAACTTATTAAAGTCTTTATCATATAAAACCAAACATGAAATAATAGATACAAAAATATCTACAAAAACCAATTCGATTCGAGTTTTATTTTCAAATAGTAAAAGATTTAAAACATTTAATAAAAGTAATGTTCACATTACCAAATAAAATAACTGTTGTAATGTTTCAAGTTCCTCTTTAGGCATGATTTTATCTGTATCTTGCAGTTCACGATGATTAATTAGTTTATGCTTAATACAATTAAAACCAACAGTAAGAATTAGGATACCTATAATTTCCAATATTACAATAAAATATATGAACAATTCACTATACATTTCATTTTACTCCAAATTTAAAATATTAGTATAATTATGTTAGTTATCAAATAAATAACTTTTATATAGTATAAAATAGGCTCTTTCAAAAACTTGTGTGATTTTTTTGTTTTTTATTTTTTATGTTCCAAT
>CAYFRQ010000110.1:0-2577 GCA_964345615.1 uncultured Actinomyces sp.
CCCGTGAGCACATCGAAGGATCGGGAAGCTACAACCAGTTGCAGGTTCGCAGAAGCTTCCAAAAGGTCAGCAAGAGCAATGTCCAGGCTCGGCGACACAACCGATTCGTACTGGTCGACCAGAACCACCGTGGGGACACTCAAGCTGTTTGCCCAAAGGTTCACGGCAAGCTGACAGTCGCCCGGGTTCATGCTGTTGCTGCCGGCCCCCACTGTCTTCGCGACCAGGCACCAGAACTCTTCCGGGCTCGTCAGCCCTTCCGCAGATAGTGAGTAGACATCTACCGTCTCTTCAGCTTCAAGGCAGGGGAGAAGCTTTCCCAACAGGCGTGTCTTCCCGGAGCCTATGGCCCCGTGCAGCAGCACCAGGGACGTGCCGTCCGTAAGCAGCTCAGCCGCCACACCTTTGTTTCCCCCGTCGCCCACGCCGTTATTTCAGCTGGTCCGAACCTTTTCATCAGGTTTCGTGGAGTCACGTTCCTCCGGTGGCACAAGAAGGAAGGAGCCCCGCCCAAAAGCGGGCCCAACCAAACTACAGCCCTCCAACTACGGCCCACCACGGGAACCCGATCTCAACTTCGTCCCCGCCCAATGCGCGCCGTGAGGACTCCGATGAGGCCCCCAGTTCGTTCCGCCCGTACCAGAACCCGGGTGCCGCAGATGCTTTAGAGGCGTCTTGCTGGTTCAATGAGATGGGGCCCAGGTTGGGCGCCAGATTGTAGGAGAACCGCATGAGTTTTGAAGTGTCCTGGGATGACAAGGTAGTTCGCGAAGCGAAAGAAGCTGAGAAGGTCTACAACCGTGAGGTCGAGTCCGTCTCCAAGGACCTGAAAGCGTTGGGTGAGAAAGAAGACCACGTCGTCAAGTGGACGGTCCGCGAAGTCGAGGTCGATGCTTGGTTCGCTAAGCACCATCTTGAGTACCTGATCAAGACTGTCGAAAAAGAGGTTGCTGGCCTTGACCGCCTGGCAGAAGAGATCGTGGAAGCCCAGGAAAAGGGTGACACCGAGCGCGCCGAACGCCTTCAGAAGCGTTGGGATGCGCACTACGAAAAGGGCTTGAAGCACGTTGAGAACGTAGCTGAGAGCGTCGCGAAGCACCTCCAGAGGGATGCTCGCGCCGCAGCACACCACATCGCTAAGGGCCTTGCCCACATCAGCAAGGATGACGCTGAGCTCGACAAGCAGATTAAAGAGGCTTCCGACAAGGTTTCCGAGGCCATCGCCAAGACCCTTGCCGATGCCGACGTAACTGTCGAGGTGGAGAGCTAATCCCCTAAGGCAGTAACGACCGCCCCGTCCGGCCAGTGAAACTCTGGCCGGGCGGGGCTTGTCTCACCCCGCTTCTTCGGAGTCGTCCTTGCGTTTCTTCCTTGGCGGCACAAGCAGGAACCAGCCAAGCCCAATCGCTGCAGCTCCCCAAATCACCGCCCACCACGGGAACCCAACTTCAACCCCGTCACCGTCCAGGGCGCGCCGTGAGGACTCGGAAGAGGGTCCTTCAGTTCGCTCCGCTTGCACCAAGATCCGGTGACTGTTCACACCAATAGGCACACACGTGAACAGGGTGACCCAGTCTTCCCCTTCAACAATCTCCAGGAAGTCCACTCCGTCCGGGGCAACTGTGACAATGTCTCGAACCACGTAGTAGTGGTCTTCGTCCAGCACGTTGATTCGGAACTCGTCCCCAACCTTCGCGTCAGGGAGTTTGGTGAATAGCTTCGCGTTTGGGAGCCCGGAGTGTGCGGTGAGCAGGGAATGGGTGCCAGGACCACCGACCGGCATTGAACTGCCGTACATGTGTCCCACGCCCTTGCGGATGACCGCATCGCTGGTTCCGTGGTAGATCGGGAGCCCAATTCCGAGCCTGGGGTAAGTGATCGTCCCGATCGCGTCCGACCCCGTCACCCTTAGCACTTCCAAGTAAGCCTTGTAGAGGGGCGTTTCCTTCATAGCTTCCGGGTCCGCGGCTGTGTACGGATCGATGAGTGGCCCGGGTTCCAGCTCATCGTTGTACAGGTACGCCACGTCCAGTTTGTGGGTCCGTTCCTGCGGTGAAGTGTCAGCGACCGAGGAAAGGTAGCCCGAGATTTCTGAGTTGTGCCGTCGATCTTCAAACCAGTTTGACGCGGTGGGGTAGAGCAGCGCGCTAACCGCCACCATTGCCAGCACCCACAGGATGACGTTTAGGACTAATCCCTTCCGGCCTGCCCGGCCTTTATCGCCCTTACGCCCCTCACGACCTTTACGCCCTCTACGACCTTTACTTTCCTTGCGTTGCTGCTCCGCTAGTTCCGAGCGTTTTGGTAGCACAGCGTTTACGTCCGAGGACGTTTTCACGCATCCTCTTCTTCAGGCTTCTTACGCCGCAACAAGAGAAGACCAAGAAGTAGCGCTGTGACACCCAGTACTGCTGCAGCCAGCACTTCCGCACCCGTCTTGCTGAGCACGCCATCGCCGCCTGAGTCCGGGTTAGGTGTTTCTTGCTCACGGTAGAGCTCCAGAACGCCTATGTTCGCCTGGTTCGTGTGATCAACGATCAGGGGAAGCAAGCCTCCGGTGCCCTTCCATCCGTCCGG
>CAYFRQ010000111.1:0-2543 GCA_964345615.1 uncultured Actinomyces sp.
TGACTTTGGCGGGGGTGCCGACGGCACTTGCCGCGACGGGGACGGTGCTGTTCCGACTAGTGACCTTCTACCTTCAAGTGCCGATCGGCGGAATCGCGTTCGCGCACATGCAACGCAAGCACTTGCTGTAGCGCCGCCACGGTTGACACTTCACGAAGTAAGAAGATATCTTCATATTTTATGAAGAGTCAGGTCCCCCAGTTGACGC
This sequence comes from uncultured Actinomyces sp., assembly GCA_964345615.1. Classification (GTDB taxonomy): domain Bacteria; phylum Actinomycetota; class Actinomycetes; order Actinomycetales; family Actinomycetaceae; genus Scrofimicrobium. Next base: position 209 of record CAYFRQ010000111.1, read on the forward strand.
CGTTCGTGCGTACAGACGCCATCGGGGCGATTCTCGCGGAAGTTTTGGGCCGTCCCGACCGGAGTCTGTCGCTTGCGGAGATCGGTAGGCGCACGGGAGTCGCGGCCTCCGGCGTACACAAAGAAGTGGAGCGCCTGTTAGAGAGCGGCATCGTCCTCGACCGTAGGGTGGGAAGAAACCGGGTCATTCGCGCGAACCGTGACCACCCGCTCTTCCAACCCATGTCACAGATCATTGCTGCAACCTATGGGCCAGTCCCCGTCCTGCGCGAACTTTTCCAGGACGTGGGTGGAGCGGATGAAGTCTTTATTTTTGGTTCGTGGGCAGCTAGGCGAGCGGGGGAGCCGGGCGAGTTCCCTCGCGATCTCGACGTCTTGGTTGTGGGGGACAGCTCTAGGCGAGTGCTCGCTGACGTCGCCTCTGAGGCAGGCGACAAGCTCGACCTGGAGGTGAACGTCACGAGGCTCTCAACTCAGGAATGGGGTGCGGAAGACCCCTCCCCATTCGTGCAGACCGTGAGATCGCGACCTCTCATTGAAATCCTCGGTAGGGGCGAAGGTGTCTGAGCTGGTCAGGCGCATGGTTGCAAGTCGCAAGCTGGAGCGCGTGAGCCCTAACCGCGAGCACGCCAGGGACGTGGTTGCGGTCGCCCGGCAACATGTGCGGACGGCTGCTCTCTTAGCTCAGACGGATGACCAGGCCATGGCTTTTACCGCCGCTTACGACGGTGCCAGGAAGGCTCTTGCAGCGGTTCTTGCCGCTGAGGGTCTGCGGGCTCGCCCCGTCGGCGGTGCGCACCGGAACACGGGGATTGCGGCAGCAGAGTTCGTTGCAGACACCTCTCTGCGGGAGTTTGAGTGGATGAGACAGCTTCGCAACTCGACGGAGTACCCCAATCCCAACCGACCTGCGGCGACGAAGAGAGACGTCGAAGAGGCGATACTAGCGGCAGAGGCGATCGTAGAGGCCTGCGCAACCCAGATAGGGCAACAGTGATTCGTTGCTGCTTTCGGAAATCCGACTCGAAGCTTAGCGCCGAACGCTGGCTGAGGCGTCGGGGTGAGCACTAGGTGACGGTAGTTTCTGGTTTCTCGGCTCGCGTTGTTCAGGCTATGACGCGTGCTGACCGTAGGCGTTTCCTGCCCGCAGAGTTTGTGGGCGCGGCCGGAGTGGATGCTCCGTTGCCTATTGGCCTGGGTCAGACGAACTCTCAGCCAACGACGGTCGCGATGATGATGGACCTGTTGGACGTGCAAGAGCGTGACAGCCTCCTAGGGCTTAGCGATTAGGGAGAGCACGGCTGGGCCGTAGGCGTCTCGCTTCTTCTGGCCGATTCCCCTGACGCCGTCGAGTTCTTCTAGGGCGGCGGGGCGGACCCGCGCGAGGGCCTTCAGTGTTGCGTCAGGGAACACGACGTAGGCGGGCACGCCCTGCTCGCGCGCCGTTTCAGTTCGCCAGGCCCGCAGTTTCTGGAATAGGTCTTCATCCGCTGGGTTCAGTGTTGCTGGGGCCAGGGTTTCGGGTGCGTGTGCCTTGGGTGCGCGTGCTTTTGTCGAAGACCGACCCAAGACGTCCTTGCGTAGGGCAACCGGCGTCTCGCCTCGTAGCACTCCGCCCGACGTGGCGCTCAGCGCCAGCGTCCCGTATTCGCCTTGCGAGATCAGGAGGCCGGATGCCAAAAGCTGGCGGATGACGCTGCGCCAGTCTTGCGTGCTGAGTTCAGTGCCGATGCCGAATGTTGAGAGTTCTGTGTGATGGAGGCGGCGAACTCTTTCGGTCTCATTGCCTCGCAGAATGTCTATCAGGTGCCCGGCGCCGAATGACTGCCCGCGCCGCTGCAGGTGAACGATGGTTGAGAGCAGCTTCTGGGCCGCGGTGAGTCCGTCCCACAAAGCGGGTGGGTCCAGGCAGGTGTCGCAGTTGCCGCAGGGCGAGGATTCCTCGCCGAAGTAGGCAAGGAGGTTTTGTCTGCGGCACGCAGCGGTCTCGCAGAGCGCCTCGTCAATCGCAATGACGCTCAAGGTGCCCCGCTGAAGAAACTGCAGCGTCTGGTCGCTGTTCAGGCGTTCAGGTGCGACGTACAGCAGCTCGAGTTTGCCTTCCAGGTACTGCTCTTCGACGCGGGCACGCTCCTCCAGGCTTTGTGTGGAGTTCAGGTAGGCCGCGCGCACCCCGTTCGCCACGAGTGCGTCGACCTGGTCGTGCATCAGGGCGATAAGAGGCGAGATCACCAATCCAGTTCCTTCACGGAGCAGAGCAGGGATTTGGTAGCAGAGGCTCTTGCCTCCGCCGGTCGGCATCAGTACGACTGCGTCGCGGCCGGCGATCACCTCTG